>CAJODX010000062.1 GCA_905233295.1 uncultured Synergistales bacterium
TCATAAATTTTTATTTGAAAAGGCGGAATCAAAAATCGAAAATTTTAATTTTCATCACGAACCCGTAATGTTAAACGAAGTTCTTGAACTCATAGAAAAAAATTCACATTCACGGATTTTAGACGGCACTCTCGGACTTGGAGGCTATTCTGAAGCATTTTTGAAAAATTTTCCGGATTCTTTCGTGCTTGGAATCGACAGAGACACCCGCGCAATAAATTTTTCACTCGAAAGACTTAAATTTTTCTCTGAAAGATTTGCCGTTCATCATTCAAATTTCAGCGAGATCGAAAAAATTCCCGATGTCGAATCTTTTGACGTTTACGTTTTTGACCTCGGCGTTTCAAATATGCAGCTCACTGACCCCGAACGCGGATTTTCTTTTCAGAATGACGGACCTCTGGACATGAGAATGAATCCCAACGACAGCGAAACTTTAACGGCAAGTGAAGTTCTCCGTCAGTACGATGAAAAAACTTTAGCGAAAATTTTTTTTGAATACGGCGAAGAAAAATTTTCACGCCAAATTGCCTCAGCAATAAAAAAATCAAGAAAACCGCTCGAAACCACCGGCGATCTCGTGAATTTAATCCGCGAAACTCTGCCTCAGCCCGTTCAGCGCAAAATGGGAACTCATCCGGCACGCCGCGTCTTTCAGGCTTTGAGAATTTTCATAAACAACGAAACTCAGGAACTTGAAAATTTATTGAACTTGCTCGGAAAATTTCATCACGATGCTTTAATCATCTTTGTTTCATATCATTCCATTGAAGACAGGCTCGTGAAAAAAAATTTCCGCGAATGGCAAACTCAGGAACACGGAAAAATCCTGACGCGACACCCTTTAACGCCATCTGAAAATGAAATAGAAAAAAATTACCGTGCCAGGAGTGCAAAATTAAGAGCATTTTCCCTGATAGGGGACTAGGCAATTTATGCAAGGTGTGATAATATTCACACACGAAAATTTTTACGTATATCTAAAAAATTTTTTTAGGGAAAACGGAGGCGAAGGAAGGTGCGTAAAAATAATTCAGAAAAAATAAAATTTACTTTCAAGATTGTAGCGGCCTTAAGCCTTATTGTTGTTCTCACTATGGGACTTGGCTTTTTGAGATTTCATGCGGCGCGTCTTGCGTATTACCTTGACACTGTGAACAAATCCATTCAAAAATACACGGACGAGGAAATAATTTTGCGTCAGGAACTTTCGGGACTTCTTGCGCCTATCAGGATTTACAGTTACTGCAAAGAAAATTTAGGAATGCAGAAAGTTCTCAAAGCCGAAACTCTTCCGGTTAAAACTCGCGGAGCTGCGCTGACTGCTTCAAAGAAAAATTCTGACGGACAGAAAAATCTCGGCTGGCGTTCAGGTCTTGCATGGATATTAGGAAAATAGAAAATTAAAAAATTAAATTTATAAATTTTTATGGCTAAACCAAAATCAAAGAAAAAAATCAAGGGGGGCAACCCTTGGATTTTGTTTGTTTTCTTTTTCGCTGTAATCGCCACAACATTAGTTGCACGGCACTGCTATCCTGAAACGCGTATCGTTCAGCAGTCGCAGCATCAATATTGGCGCAAAGTCAATCTTCAGTCAACGCGCGGAATAATTCAGGACGTTAAAGGCAACGCGCTCGTAATTTCGGACACAATACCTTCATTCGCAATAGATCCTTCGCTGTTAAAATCAAATGATTTGAGTGATTTCGCCGGAGTTCTTTCGGACGATTTAATCTTGAAAATCCGAGAGGCTATGGGTACAAAAAATCGGTTTATGTGGCTCGATCACAAAGTCGCTGACGAAAACACGGCTTTAAAATATAAATCTCTCGCTAAAAATTCACGTGCCTTCATTGAAATTGACGAACCTTACCGAAAATATACGAATCAGAAATTAATGGCGCATGTTTTAGGTTTCTGCGACACTGACAACAAAGGTCAGGCAGGTATCGAACAATTTTGGGACAGCACGTTATATAACCCTCCGGGACAGAAAATCGTTGTACGGCGTGCAGGAACTCAGCCGGCTTCGCTTTTTGAAAGAGATGCCGACAGGCGCACAGTAACGCCCGTTATAACATTGACTCTCGACAGCAGGATTCAATATGTTGTTGAAAAACATTTATTCAATGCTGCTAAAAACGACGGCGCAAAATGGGCTGTATGTGTGTGCATGAATCCTAACACCGGAGAAATTTTTGCGATGGCAAGCTACCCCGGCTATGATCCGCAGAACAGAAAAAGTTTAACGATGGACGCTCTTTCAAATTCCGTTGTCAGTCGCGGCTATGAACCCGGCTCGACTTTCAAGCCGATATATCTCGGAGTTGCTCTTGAACGCGGCTGGGCAAGACCTAACGAAACATTTTTCTGTCCTGCAAAATTAAAAGTCGCGGACGGCTTTATCAGGGAATCAAATTCAAACGTTGCTTTCGGCAATATCAGCACGGCTGAATTGTTAATAAAATCTTCAAACGTCGGAATGGCACAGATAGGAATCCGAGCCGACAAGACAAAAACATATGAAAGTCTTCAGGCTTTAGGTTTCGGCAAAGAAAGCGACATCGAACTCCCGGGAGTTGCAAGAGGAATTTTGCCGTATCCCGAAAACTGGCGCGGAATAACTCCCGCGAATATCGCAATAGGTCAGGGACTTGCAGTTACGCCTTTGCAATTAATAACGGCAATGGGAGCAATCGTCAACGGCGGAAAATTAATGAGCCCTTACATTGTCAAGGAGGCAATGAACTCTCAGGGCGAAATCATTTACAAAGGAACTCCGAAAGTTATGCGCGAAGTTTATACGCCGGAGACTGCCGCATGGATAAGACAGGCTATGCGCAGGGTCGTTCTTGAAGGCACAGGAAAAAGAGCCGACACAGCTATAACTGAACTTGCAGGAAAAACAGGAACGGCACAGGTTCCCGAGGGCGGAAAATATTCAAAAAACCGTTATGTGGCTTCATTCATCGGATTCTGGCCTTATGACGCGCCGAAATATTTAATGCTCGTTGTTATCGGCGAACCTTCAACAGGAAGAATTTACGGCGGTGAACTTGCCGCGCCGACTTTCAAGTCTATTGTCGAAGAGATGGCTGAACTTGAATATTATTCGTGAGAATGTTTGAGTTTAAGATAAAAAACGAAAGCAATATTTAAATTTTTCGTGTAAAATACTCAAGAAATTTTCAGTCTTAACGAACGGAGGATTTTTGTTTGCCTGAGACAGCGAGTACCGCAAGCGCAGGAGGAATGCGCAAAAAAGTTCAGAGCTATTCCGATATTGGCGTAGCTCTTTTGATGGTACTCATTATCATAATGATGGTCGTGCCTTTGCCGACATGGGTTATAGACATGCTCCTCGCGATGAACATAACCCTCGGAGTCGTTACTCTGCTCGTAACTTTTTACGTTAAACGCGCCCTTGACCTTTCGATTTTTCCGACACTGCTCTTAATTTCAACGCTGTTCCGGCTTTCTTTAAATGTTTCTACGACAAGATTAATTTTGCTTTACGGGAACGCCGGCGAGTTGATAAACGCATTCGGAAATTTTGTTGTCGGAGGAAATTACGTTGTCGGAATCATAATGTTCCTGATTCTCGTCATAATTCAGATGATGGTCATCACGAAAGGCGCGGAAAGAGTCGCTGAAGTCGCGGCAAGATTCACACTCGACGCTATGCCCGGCAAACAAATGTCAATAGACGCTGATTTAAATTCAGGTCTTATTGATGAACAGGGTGCTAAACAGCGAAGGCAGGACATTCAAAGAGAAGCTGACTTTTACGGAGCTATGGACGGTGCTTCAAAATTCGTTAAGGGCGATGCGATTGCGGGCTTGATAATCACGACGATAAACATAATCGGCGGACTTTCAATCGGAATTTTCATGCGCGGAATGGACGCGTCCGGGGCGGCGGCTCATTACAGTCTTCTCACAGTCGGCGATGGTCTTGTCGGACAGATTCCGGCTCTTTTAATGTCAACGGCAATGGGCGTTATCGTAACACGTGCGGCGGCATCGTCTGAGCTTGGACCTGATCTGATAAATTCTTTCACAAAATATCCCAGACCTTTATATATAGCGTCTGCGATGTTAATGTCGCTCGGATTAATACCGGGGCTTCCTACAGTGCCTTTTGTCGGCTTATCATTATTGATGGGCTTCCTCGGTTACACAGTCAGCCGTGAAGCAAATGTTCAGGCAATCGAAGCTGAAGAACAGGCAGGAACACCTTCAGCATCGGGAACGCCGGCACAGCCCGGAGCATCCGCAGGAGCAGCAGCAGCACCCGGAGCAGCTGGTGAACAGCCGAGAGCCGAACCCGTTTCGCCTGATGACGTTATGAAATTATTGACCGTCGAACCTATGGAAGCCGAAGTCGGTTACGCAATAATCCCTTTGATTGACCCTGCACAGGCTGGCGATATGCTCGACAGAATCGGAACGATAAGAAAACAGATGGCTCTGGAAATGGGAATTGTCGTTCCGTCAATACGAATCAGAGATAACATTCAGATAAAACCTACGGAATATATTCTGCGCGTCAAAGGTGCTGAGGCTGGGCGCGGTGAATTGTTGCCCGACCATTATCTTGCGATGAACACGGGCGGCGTTGAAGAAGATTTAATAGGCGTTCCGACAAAAGAGCCTGCGTTCGGACTTCCGGCGTTATGGATTTCACCCGACCTTCGCGACAAAGCTGAAGCGATGGGCTACACCGTTGTTGACGCTCCTTCAGTGCTTGCGACGCATCTTTCTGAAGTCATACGCAAGAACGGTGCTGAATTATTAACGCGTCAGGAAGTTCAGAAACTGACGGACATGGTAAAGGAAACTGCGCCGGCTGTTGTCAGTGAACTTTTAGCTTCATTGACACTCGGAGAGATTCAGAAAGTTTTGCAGAATTTAATTCGCGAACAGATTCCGATTCGGGATTTAGTTACAATTTTTGAGGCTCTTGCGGATTATGGGAAAATGTCCCGAAGCGTTGACTTTTTGACCGAACGTGCAAGAGAATCTCTGGCGCGTTTAATCTCGCTGAAAATTCAAGGAACAGACGGAGTTATAACGGCTTTCACTCTTTCGCCGAACTGGGAACAGAAAATCATGGCTGGCGTTGACGGAGATTTAACACGCGGCTGGCAACTGAATCTTGATCCACGTGAAGTTCAGAAAATGATCGCGGCGATTTCAAAGGCGATGGATGAACTCGTAATGAAAAATCTTCCGCCTGTCCTGCTCGTTCACCCTGATGTCAGATTAATAGTCAGAAGACTTATTGAAGGTTCGATAACAAATATTTTCGTAGTATCGTATAATGAAATAGTTCACGGCGTTCAGATAAAAACTGCCGGAATGGTGGAATAAATAAATGCGGGTAACTAATCAGATAACTTTTACTGCAAAAGACGAAGCCGAAGCATTCAGACTTGCCTCTGAGAGACTTGGTCGCGATGCTACCGTGCTTTCAATGAATATAATAAAAGAAGGAGGAGTTCTCGGACTGTTCCAGCATTCCGTGTTGCGCGTTACAGCCGGTATTCTCGAAGATGACACGCCGAAACCCCAGCCTTCAAAACGCCAAAATAATTTTGCGTCAGCTTCATCGGCTATTTCAACAATGGACGATGATACACGGCGCGAAAATTTAATAGCTTTCCAGAAACTTCTCGAAATCAAAGAACGCGGAAGTCTTGCTCCAGCACCTGCTCAATCTCCTTTACCGCCTTCAACGGAACTCGGCAGTGAAGGTTATTTAACGGAAAATGTGAAAATTTCTCCTGAAGGTCTCCGCAACGCCTACGGACTTACTACAAAACCTGCACCCTTAATATCTCAATCTCAATCTCAGTCTCAGGAGTCTGATGCTCAGATTCCGGCACAGAATATTCAGGTTCAAAATGAAAATTCCCAGCCTGCCGGCAATAATGACACAAAAATTTTGCAGGAGCAGGTCGGCGCACTCGCGGACAGAATAGATTTTCTCTTACAGCGTCTGACAGCCGTTGAAAATATGAATGTCAGCAATAATATGAACATGTCTTCGCCTGTCAGAAATATAAATCAGGGTTTTCAAGCCGGAATGCCTACATCAGAAAATGCCGAAATCGAAGAAAAACTCCGTGCCTCTGAAGTCGATGAAAAATATATCCGGAAACTTCTCGCGGATTTTTCAATTATGAAATCGAAAGACAAAACGAAAAAATTTTCTTTCACAAAATGGCTTGCTTCTCGAATTGAATGTGCCGGCGATAACGGTGGAGATGCTTTCGGCGGCAGAAAAGTCATGTTAATCGGACCGACAGGTGTCGGAAAGACTACAACGATAGCAAAACTTGCGGCGATAAAAAAACTCTGGTATGTTGAGAATATCTTGCTGATGACCTGCGACAATTTCA
>CAJODX010000063.1:0-6284 GCA_905233295.1 uncultured Synergistales bacterium
TCCAGAGTGAAAAGTAAATGCTGTTGCCCTGCGACGTTTCCAAATTATGTCTTATAATTTTTCATTATGAAAATTTTAAACATTGAATTAAATAATCTAAATTCTCTTCGCGGAATCTGGAAAATAAATCTTTCAGATAAAATTTATGAAGCAAACGGAATTTTTGCAGTTACAGGTCCGACAGGCGCAGGCAAAACTACAATCTTTGATGCCGTAACTCTTGCACTCTACGGTTGCACACCAAGGCTAGGAAAAATTACAAAAGCATCAAACGAAATAATGTCCAGACATACGAACGAATGTTACGCAAAAGTCATCTTTGAAGTCGGAGGAAAAAAATATCTGTCATGCTGGGAACAGCACCGCGGCGGAAAAAACAAAGCTCTTCAGGAGGCAAAACATTACATTTCCAACGCTGAAACAGGCGAAATTTTTTCGGATAAAATCTCCGACACCGCGAACAAAGTCTGTAAAATCACAGGACTTGACTTCAAACAATTCAGACAGGCTGTAATGCTCGAACAGGGAGGTTTCGATGCGTTCCTGAAAGCGGGAAAAAACGACCGCGCACAAATTCTTGAACTGCTGACAGGCACGGAAATTTACGGAAAAATTTCAAAACTCGTCTTTGAACGCTGTAAAGATGAAGGGCAAAAACTCAGCGACATAAAATTCAAGCGCGACAACATAAAACATGATGATGATGAATTTCAAAACGATGAAGAAATTGCTGAAGCTTTGAAAAATTTCAGCGAAAAACTCGAAGCGACACATAAAAATCTGAATGATACACGAAAAAATCTTGAATGGCGCAAAGGTATTCAGAAACTTGAAAACGAACTCAAAGAAATTTTTTATGAAATTCAGCAACTTGCGAAAAGATCAGAAATTTTAGAGCCGGATCTCCGCCGCCTTGAAACAGCTCTGAAAGCTTCAGAACTCGCCGTTGACTTTTCAACGCTTAAGACACGCAGGGAAAATTGCAGAAAAATTCATGGACGTGTCGAAAGTCTAAGGGAGAGTATTGTAAACTGCGAAAAAAAAATCTTTGACATTGAAACGCTGGAAATTCCTGATATAAAAAATAAAATTCAATATACGAAAAAAAATCTTTCACCTGACGAATCTCCCGAAATTTTTTGCTCAATGTTAAAGGAACGCATGAATGCCTACACGAAAATCGCCAAAAAGAAAAATGAAATTGAAAAGGCGAAAAAACAAACCATGGAAATTTTCCGGCAGGCTTCAGAAAATCTGAAAATTTCCGAAGAAAAACAAAAATCAGCTTACTATAACTATGAAGCCGCAAGAAAAAAAGCCGATGAATTTTCCAACATGCGTATTGAGGCAATCCTTGAAATCGAACGCAATAATTTAAAGCCCGGAATGCCGTGCCCTGTATGCGGCTCGACAGAACACCCGAAAATAATTCATTTTGGCGAAAAAATTTCAGGCGATGTTATGAGATTCGATGCTCCTCTGAAAAAGGCGCAGACTGAAGCAAACGCCGCGAGTAAGGCTCTTGAGGAGGCAAACAGAGATCTTCAAAACCTGAAAAGCATTGAGAGCGAGACTCGAGCAAAACAGGAAAATTATATACGCGAATTTAATGATCTTTCAGGAGAATGGAGCGCGTCGCGTGCTGAAATAGAAAATTTGCTCAGGAAGATTGGCATTATGACGGATTCATCGACAAAACTCGGTCAGATAAATTCTGCGGTTGACAGCTGGCTCTTGAATTTTCAAAACCTTGAGAAAAATCTCGAAGAAAAAAATAAAAAACTCGAAAATCTCAAAATAACGCTCGCTGCGAACAAAGAAAATTTTTCAAAAGAAAATTCAGAATATGAAATTTCAAAATCCGAACTTCAAGAACTCGAAAAAAATTTTGCGGAAAAACTCCGCGAAAAAAATTTTGAAAACGAAAAAATTTTTTCTGATTCGATTCTTGACGAAAAGGAAATTAAAAAAATAAATTTACGAAAACAGGAACTCGAAAACGATAAAAATAAACTTCAGGCTCTGAAAGATGACAGAGAAAAAAAACTCGCTCAGGCAAATTTAAACTTTTTAACGCCAAAGACAGGCGATGAACTTGAAGCCGAACTTAAAGAACTCGAAAGGTCAGTCAGCGAATTTAATCGAAAAATCTTTGAGCTTGACAGTAAACGCGAAAAACTCAAAAAAATTCAGCGTGAAGTCGCAAAACTCGACAAAGAATATAAAGAGCAGGAAAAAATTTTTTCGGACTGGAGCGCACTCAGTCAGATAATCGGTCAGGCGTCAGGCGATAAGTTCAGAATTTTTGCACAGAGAGTTACTCTCGAAAAAATGATCGAACTCGCAAACGTTCAGCTGGAAAAAATGTACGGACGCTACGTTTTGACGGCAAGACCTGACGACAGCCAGGGACTTGAACTCAGCGTCATTGACAGGGAACAGGCAAACGAAATCCGCCCTACTAAAAATTTATCCGGCGGCGAAAGATTCATCGTAAGTCTTGCATTGGCTCTTGGACTTTCTCAAATTTCAGCGAACAAAACCCGAATAGATTCGTTATTTTTAGACGAAGGATTCGGTTCTCTTGATGAGGAAGCTCTGAATACAGCCCTTGAAGCTCTCAGTGAACTTCACCGCAGCGGACGAATGATAGGCATAATCTCACACGTTCAAAGCCTGCGTGAAAGAATCTCAGCGAAAATTGAAGTCGTTCCGGTGAACGAAGGCGTGAGCGTTATGAAAGGGTTCGGGGTTGAGAGAGGCTAGTTTCTCAGTGAAAAGCCTCCCTGCATTCCGCCGCCCATACCGCCCATGCCCATGAGCCTTTCTATTTCGGAACGGTCATAGGCAAAGTCTTTCGCTGTTTCCGGCAAAATTTTTCCTTCTCTGAGAAGACGCGCAAGATCCTGCTCCATCGTGTGCATTCCAAGAGACATTCCCGTGAGCATTGAGTTTCTGATTCCACTGATTTTGCCTTCGCGGATCGAAGCCCTGATAGCGGGATTTGAAATTAAAATTTCCGTAGCGCAGACTCTGCCGCCGCCCTGTGCCGGGATTAACTGTTGCGAACATATTGCAAGCAAAACATAAGAGAGCTGAAGCCTTATTTGATTCTGCTGATGAGGCGGGAAAACGTCAATGATTCTTTCAATGGACTGTGAAGCGTCCTGAGTGTGAAGAGTTCCGAAAACGAGATGTCCCGTTTCAGCCGCTGTTATTGCCGCTGAAATTGTTTCAAGGTCGCGCATTTCTCCGATTAATATCACGTCGGGATCTTGACGTAAAACATGGCGGATTCCTGAAGCAAAATTTTCAGTGTCCGTTCCGATTTCTCTTTGATGAATAACTGAAAGTGCCGGAACGTGGACATATTCGATAGGATCTTCGATAGTAACGATGTGAGATTTTATTTTTTGATTTATTTCGTTGACTATCGCAGCGAGCGTTGAACTTTTTCCGTGTCCTGTCGGACCTGTAGCAAGGAACAGACCGCGGTGTTTGTAAGCCATCGTTTTCAATGTGTCCGGGAGTCCGAGTTCATCAAGCGAACGTATCACCGATGGAACAAGTCTGAAAGTCAATGAGATTCCGCGCATTTCACGGTAAAGGCTTCCTCTGAATCTCTGTGTGTCGTAAGTGAAAGCAAAATCAAGATCGCCGGTCTTATTGAATCTTTCAAGCTGAGCGGGCGTTAAAATTTCGCTGATGAATTTTTCGAGAGTTTCCTTTGAAAAAATTTCGGAAGATTTATCGTAATTTAACTCGCCGTGAACGCGAAGAGCCGGATAATTTTCGGAGTTTATGTGAATATCGCTCGCGCCGCAGTCGATTGCCATTTGAATTAATTTGCTTAAAGCTCTGTTGGTAAAATTCTGCAAAATTTTTTTCTCCTTTTATTTTATTTCAGGTACGGAAAGAATAGCGCGTTTTTCAAGAATTTTCATCAACGGAACGCCGACTATATAACATGCTCCAGCCTCGCCGAGACCGACGTAAAGACCTGTTGCAAGCAAAGGAACTTCAATTAAAACATGGAGCATCGTTCCGATTATGATAGCGTTCCAGATGACAGGCCAAAATGCCGCGACAAAAATATTTTTTGATTTCATTGTCAGGAATGCCGCTAAAAGTGTTGCTAACGAGCCGAAAAACATATCCGTTAAACCGAAGCCGCCGAAAAAATTCGCGAACACACAGCCGACAGTCAGACCGGGAACAGCCTCAGGAAAATAAAACGGAAGAAGCGTCAGTGCTTCAGAAACTCTAAACTGAACGGGACCGTATGATATTGGCGCGAGAGCAACTGTGAGTGAGGCATATAACGCCGCGATTATTGCCGCACGGGCAATTTGTTTTGTGTAAGTGTTAATTTTTAAATTATCTCCTTAAATTTTTTTCAGGAAAATAATATCACAATAAAAAAAGTCAGGCTTTTGATTCCTGACTTCTGAATTTTTTTTTAGCTGTAAAGTCTTTCGACCGCGCCGTGAACCTCTTCGAGTTTTGGAATGTACTGCTGGCGGTAACGTCCGAAGCAAACGTCCATCTGTTCATAGAACGCAACGGTATCAAGTCCGACAAATCTTTGCGCGATTGCTTCAGCTGTCGGCATATAGCGAATCTTTCCGTCATACATTTTCGTAACGGTTACGCCGCTGACGCCTTCGTCAAGGAGAATGACCGCGGCTGCGCCAATCTGTTTTCCGAAGTTGACATCATAAGCTGACGTTGAACCGCTCCTGACAATGTGGCTCGGAATGACTTCACGGATTTCCGGAATTTCAAACACGCCCGGAACGAACATTCCCGAAGTTTTCATAAACTGTTTGATTTCGGGGTCTTCTTTCATCATATTTTCAAGCGTGTCTTTAACAAAACGTCCTGCACCCGCGAGTTTCGGATGTCCGAAAGAGTCGTTTGCCTTGCCGCCGCCGTCTGAGAAAAGCTGTCCGTCTTCACCCCTGACACCTTCAGCAACAACGATTGTGTAAGTTCCGGCGTGAACATCTGAATTTAAAATTCTTCTGATGTAATAATGTTTCAGGTGCGCGTAAACGGCGTTAAAGTCAACAGGGACTTCGGGGATTAAAATGCAGTCCGCGTCAGCCGCAATGCCGCCTCTGAAGGCAGTGTGTCCAGCGTATCTTCCGAAAACTTCAATGACCATGATTCTGTTATGGGTCGTACCCGTTGTTTTAAGGTCATCAACTATCGTAGCGATTTTGTTGATTGCCGAGTCTCCGCCGACTGAATAAGTCTGAAGGTCAAGATCCATTGTCTTGGGTGCGTGAACGCAGGGGATTCCGTGTTCTGAAAGGTCAACGACAACGCTACCTGTGTCATCGCCGCCTGAGATTAAAAGACCGTCAAGATTGTGCTTGCGAAGCCCCATCATAATTCTGTCGTATTTGTCGGGGTCATCAATCTTTGAAATTTTAACGCGGCTGTGTCCTGCGTCGCTGCCAGCGAACTGTGAATTAACGTGGTCGGTGCGTTCCTCGTCAAGTTCAACAAGATGATCGAAATTCACGAGGTTATAAAGTCCTGCGTAGCCGTTCGGAATTGTGAACGTTCTTATTCCGCGCATTAAAGCAGCTTTAGCCGCACCGCGAATGACAGCGTTAAGACCGCCGCAGTCGCCGCCTGACGTGATAATACCAATGTTTTTCATTTTTTTTCTTTCTTCCAAAATAAAAAACTCCTTTGTAAAAAATTTTTGTGAATTTCTATTATTATACAGTGAAATCTGAAAAATCTCAGCACAAAAAATCTTCGTTAATATATGAAAAAAGAGCATACTTCTTCACGAAACATGCTCTTTTTATTTTGAATTTTTATTCCTCTGACATTTTGAGTGCCTTATCAAAAAGTTCCTCGACCTGAGCCGATTTTTGCGGCAAAATTAACGATGTAATGTACGCTACGACAAGTCCGACAAAAAATCCCGGGATAATTTCATAAACTCCCGTGTCGGACATATACGTAAGCCATAAAATATCAACGATTGCGCCGGTGAAAATTCCAAGCGCGGCACCGTTATACGTAAATTTTTTCCAGAAAAGACTCAACATTATTGCCGGTCCGAACGCTGCGCCGAAAACTCCCCATGCGTTTGAAACGAGCGACATTATTGAACCTGCGTCAGGTCTTGAAGCAATGTAAAGGGCAATGCACGAAATTGCAAGAACGACAATGCGACCCGCCCAGAGCATTTCTTTATTTCCTGCCTGATTCTGACGGATAACGGGTCTGTAAACGTCCGAAGCAAAAGCTGAAGCAGCCGC
>CAJODX010000063.1:6420-9163 GCA_905233295.1 uncultured Synergistales bacterium
AAATCCGATGAATATTCTGCCGACAACACCGACAAAAATTGAGAACGTTAAAATTATTAATGTCCATGATATGCCGATTTTCGCGGATTTTTTAAGTTCGCGCTGTGATTTTATCGACATAAATCTTATTATGATGTGGGGCATTCCGAAATATCCAAGTCCCCAGCCCAAGCCGGAAACTATATCCTGCCAGTTTGCAACAGGATTCCAGTAGTTCGGTGTCGTAATGCCGGCGGAAGCTCCGGGTTCAAGCATCGTTGCCGCAGCTATCGGAACTATTAACATCGCACACAGAACCAGCATTCCCTGAAAAAAGTCTGTCCATGAAACCGCTGAAAAACCGCCTAAGAATGTGTAAGCGATAACAATGACAGCCGCAAGGTACATTGCAACGGTCGTATCAAGTCCTGTTACAGTGTTGAATAATGTTCCGCATGCTTTTATGCTCGAAGCCGCGTAAATCGTGTAAGCAATAAGGAACACTGCCGCCGAAATTAATTGCAGAGATTTTGATTCAGATAAAAATCTGTTCGTGAGATACTGAGGAATTGTAATCGAATCATCTGCGGCTATCGAAAACGCACGAAGACGGGGGGCTTCAAAAATCCATGAGAGCGAATAGCCGAGAGCAAGTCCGACAGCTATCCACATTTGTCCGAGACCGAGAGCATAAATTGAAGTTGGAAGTCCCATAAGAACCCACGCGCTCATATCTGAAGCACCGGCTGACAGTGCCGCTATCCACGCTCCGATTTTTCTGTCTCCGAGGAAATAGGCGCGTTCAGTTTTACTCTTTTCTTTGAAGAAAAACCAGACACCTACGCCAAGCATTAAAATTAAATAAAATATAAAAACGCTTACTTCTGTAAAATTCAAGTTACAAAACTCCTGTTCTTAAAAAATTCGTTGCATTTTAACAAAACAAAATTATTCCGTCCATTCAACGCTCAGCGACAAGATAGCCCATGTGTCTTTGTTGTTCCATTTATAAGGTTTTGCCTTTGCCACGAAAACCGCCGGACGGTGTTTGGGATTGTCGAGTTCATAGAGTTCGCCCTGCATGGTGATGAAATTTTTACCTTTGTCAACTTCCTGAACATCGGCGTAATAAATCGTGTCGCTGTTCCAGCTGTTTTTGTCAAAATGATAAAATTTTCCGTCGTAATCAATTTCGGGAGCATCACCAAGGACTTTTTGATGTTTTATGTCGATGTCGAAATATTTCCGAACAGACGCCGCGACAGATTCTTTTGCGATTACCGAAGAGCCGAACTCGCAGTTTTTTCGTGAACATTTCTGAATTAATTTTTTGTTGTTCAAGATATTGTGTCCGACACCGAAACGGATTAATTCGCCTGCACTGTAAGGATCTCCCAGATGTAAAATTTCGTCAGGACCTTCTTCTTCCAAGTCAAATTCGTACATTCCGAGTTCTGTGAAATTGCTGATGAAAATTCCCATTCGTTTTTTTTCATCAGAATTTTTTGCAGCGCCCATTGAAAAAATCGCGATGATGAGCAGTGAGAACGCAAGAAATTTTCTTTTCATAAAAAACATAAAAAAATTCCCCCTGTGAAAATTTTTTAAATTATATCAGGGGGTGAGGAGTTGAGATTTTTTTATTTTCTGTTTTTAATTTTTCTTGAAAAACGCGAGTGTTAAAGCTGCAAGCCCTAAAATTCCGAAGCCTACATTACAGCCGCCGCCGCTGCCGCCTTCATCGCTGGAGTTTCCGCTGACCGTAATCGAGAAAGACTTTTTCGCGCTTGCATAAGAGTTGTACGCCCTTATTGTGAACGAATATTTATCAGCCTTGGTGAACTGCCCAGAAATCTGTCCGTTATTCGGGTTAAGGCTTAAGCCCGAAGGCAGTGAGCCGGAATCTAAAGTCCACGTTAAATTTGAGCCGTTGGATTCGAGCGTCTTGGCATATGATTCACCGACCTGACCGTTCGAGAGACTTGATGTCGTAATCTCAAGAGGAGATATTTTTATGCTCAGGGTTTTAGTCGCACTTGCCGTTCCGCTCGTTGCCGTTACAACAATATTGTATGTGTTGTCAGCAGTCGGCGTTCCTGATATAGCACCCGATGAACTTATTGTAAGTCCTGGGACATTACCCGAACATGTCCATGCCGCACCTGAAGGATTTGAAACAAGCGAAGCCGTATATGATGTTCCGACAACACCTGAAGGAAGGCTTGATGTCGTTATTGAGATTGAACCTGAAGGAGTCGGAGTCGGAGTTGGATCAGGATCGCTTTCTGATGCTTTTATTGAGAGCGTGAAAGTTTTTTCGGCTGTCATTCCGTTTCCTGTCGCGACTATTGTGAAAGTTTTTCCCGTTACAGCTTCTCTGGGCGTTCCAGTGATTCTTGAGCCTGACAACGAAAGTCCTGTCGGAAGAGTACTCCCTGCCTTCAGTGCCCACGACACACTGTTTGAGCCTGTTGCTTCGAGATATTGCGAATAAGATTTATTGACCGTTCCTGTTGAGAGACTTGCGTCCGTTTTGATGACGAGATTGACTTTCAAAGTCAGCTCCTGTGTTGCCGGGACTGCGCCTGCTGTTGCCTGAACAGTGAACGTGTAAGTGCCTGCCGTTGTCGGAGTACCCGAAATCACACCCGTTGAGTTATTTATGCTCAATCCGTCGGGCAGTGTCGTGCCGTTCGCCATTGACCACGCAACGTCCGTTCCTGTGGCTGCATTTGTTCTCATGGTAAGGCTATAAAATTCTCCT
>CAJODX010000064.1 GCA_905233295.1 uncultured Synergistales bacterium
CGCCATGAACGCTTCCATTTTCGCGTCAAAAACGTCCTGACGAACATAAACATCTTCACTCGCCGCTAAAGATGCAGACTCTAAAGAACAAATTAAAAGCATTGATAATAAAATTTTTTTCATGGAAATCCCTCCCTGTTAGCAGAAAATATTTAAATTAGTATTAAACGAATTATAACAAAAGGTGCTTGTCCTCATGTCTGAAAAATGAACTGCTCTGCCAAATTTTTTAGGCAAAGCGATTATGCCTCGTAATTAAAAATCCTTGCAAAGTTCAGAAAACGTTATAATATGCACGTGAAAAAGTTAAAATTTGACTTTGAAAGGAAAGAAAAAACTTTAATGGCTGGAATTTTTGACAAGACTTGGCAGCGAACTTCATTGTGCGGACTTTTCACCGAAGCTGATGCAGGCAAAGAAGTCCGTGCTAACGGCTGGGTCAGAGCGCGCCGCGACTTAGGCGGAATAATTTTTATCGAAATTTGGGACTGGACAGGTCCTATTCAGGTTGTCTTCGATCCTTCACTGCCTGAAACTTCCGAAGAGATTCACGAAAAGGCGGCATCTTTAAGAAATGAATACTGCGTTGCCGTCAAAGGCAAAATGCGAATCCGTCCCGAAGGCACTGAAAATCCCGAACTTAAAACAGGAAATATTGAAATCGTAGTGAGAGATTTTCTCGTTATGTCGAAGGCAAGAGTTCTCCCGTTTGAAATCGGTGATGAAACTGACAGCGTTGACGAAAACATCAGGCTCAAATACCGCTATCTCGATATGAGACGCGACAAAATGCAGAAAAATATGCGGACACGCTCAAAAATCAACGAGTTCACGCGAAATTATTTAAGTGAAAGAAATTTCGTTGAACTTGAAACCCCGATGCTCACAAAGGCAACTCCTGAGGGCGCGAGAGATTATCTTGTACCCAGCAGGGTCAATCAGGGATGTTTTTATGCTTTGCCGCAGTCTCCTCAGCTTTTCAAACAGATTTTAATGATCAGCGGCTTTGACCGTTATTATCAGATTGCAAGATGTTTCAGAGATGAAGACCTACGCGCCGACCGCCAGCCCGAATTTACTCAGGTTGACATCGAGATGAGTTACATTGTTGAAGATGACATTATGGAACTCATAGAAGGCTACATGAAAGGACTTTTCAAGCTGATACGCGGAGTTGACATTCCAACGCCGTTTATGAGGATGCCGTACTGGGAAGCAATGGACAAATACGGCAGCGACAAACCCGATTTGAGAGTCAAACTTGAGCTTTGTGATCTTGCAGACGCGTTCAGAAATTCAGGATTCGAGCCTTTCAGAAAAATTCTTGAGGGCGGCGGAGTTGTTCGCGGTCTGAGATTGCCGGGCGGAGCGTCAATGTCAAGGAAAGAAATTTTAGACCTTGAAAATCACGCAATTAAACTCGGAACGTCAGGACTTGCAAACTTTTTATACAAAGACGGCGGCTTAAAAGGTCCGCTCGTTAAATTCTTAACTCCCGAAGAGGTTGACAAGGTTCGTGAACTTGCAGGAATGCAACCCGATGACGCTTTGTTCATCGTTGCACATGCTTCACGCGGAAAAGCCTGCGAAATTTTAGGAACCTTGAGACTGGAACTCGGCAAAAAACGCGAAGATTTATTCGATGACAGACCCGACAACTGGAAATTTTTATGGGTTACGGAGTTCCCGCTGTTTGAATGGAGTACGGACGAAAAACGCTGGGTAGCTATGCACCACCCGTTCACATCGCCTGCGCTTGATCTTGAAACACCTTTTGACGAAGACCCTGAACACGCTTTGGCACGGGCTTATGACTGCGTATTGAATGGCAATGAAGTCGGCGGCGGCTCAATAAGGATTCACGATCCTGAAGTTCAGGCAAGATTGTTCAAAGCTTTGGGAATTACGCCCGAAGATGCTAAACGTAGATTCGGCTTCTTCCTTGACGCTCTTTCATATGGAACACCTCCGCACGGCGGTCTTGCATTAGGCGTTGACAGACTTGTTATGTTGCTCTGCGACGGAAATTCAATCAGAGACGTTATGGCATTCCCGAAAACTCAGAAAGCTCAGTGTCTGATGTCGAACGCACCTGATCAGGTCGAGCAGGAAAGACTTGATGAACTTGCAATTAAAGTTGTAAAAGAAGAAGAATAGAAAGCAGCTGAAAGTCAGGAGTCAGGAAGCAGAAAGTGAATTTTCTCTTTCGACTCCTGATTTTTGTCAAAAATTTTCCAGAAAACGAGACATCAAAGTATGAAAAAAAGATCCGCAGTAAAAAAAATAAACACCTCATTAAGAAATAAAACGATTTTTGAACGTGCAGGACTTCCGGCACGTGCTTGGCTTGCTGACACCGGTACACACACGCTCGCGGTTTTTCCTGACACGTTGCAGGCGGCAACTTTTCAACAGGATTTTAAAACGCTTCACCCGAAACTGAAAATTTTTTCGCTGAACGAGTTGCCTTTCAGTTCGCATAGCGGCAATTTAAGGGCACTGCTTGTCGAACGCGGCGAAACCATGCAGAGATGGTCTGAAGAAAACGGAATTTTAACAGCAACACCGGGGGCTTTGATGTCATCATGTATGCTAGGAGCTTCGGAACTTCACGTAAGGCGCGATGAAAAATTTGACGCTGAAAAAATAATATCATGGCTGGAAAATTCAGGCTACAAACGTTCAAATCTTGTATGGGCACCAGGGCAATATGTCAGACGCGGATTTATTCTGGATATTTTTGACCCAGGTCACGCGCTGCCGCTGAGAATCGAATTTTTCGATGACGAAATCGAACGTATAGGCTCTTTTCACCCTGACACGCAGAAAAGTTCGAGCGAATTGATGGCGATTGACGAAATAATTTTGCACGGCATGACGGAAACAAAAATGAAAATGCCCGTCGAGCTGATTCCGTCCGACACGATGATAATTTTGAACGAACCAGAAAAAATTGAAAATCAGGCAAATTCTTTCATGTGGCTGTGGAATGAAATTTACAGCGAAATTCAATCTTCTTCTGAAATAAATCTGTGGAACAGCGTTTTTCATAAGCTTGCAACGTTCCCGCTCATACGAATCTCAAGCGATCCGGGAAAGGCTGATGCGGAATTTCTGACGGATTCGCTGCCTGCATTCAAGGGAAGTCCGGAAAAAATTTTGCAGATTTGTGATGAACTTGAAAAAAATAAATTTAAAATTCAGGTTTTCACAAATAATCCAGTTTTCAAAAAACTTCCGTATGAATTTCACGATGGAGTTTTGTCGGGAGGTTTCATTGACTCCGCAACAAAATGCGCGTTTATATCTGACCGTGAACTCTCAGGCATAAACGCGAATGTTTCATTAACGCAGTGGCATGTTCCAAACGAATGGAACGATACTGAAAAATTATCGCCAGGTCAGCTTGTTGTTCACGATGATTACGGAACAGGAATTTTTCGCGGGATTGAAACTATAAAAGCCTCCGGAGTGCCTATGGATGTTCTGGTGATTGAGTTTGCCGACGATCAAAGATTGCTGATCCCTGTCCTGCAGTCGTACAAGATTACAGGACTCGGCGAACATGAAAGCGAAGTTGTGAAGCTGGACACTCTCAAGGGCAAAACATGGAAAAAGAATCTTGAAAAGGCGCATGAACGTGCTAAAGAAGAAGCAAAAATTTTAATGGACATTTTTGCTCATCGTGAACTTGAACGCCGTGAACCTTTCAACGAAACAGATACAATGTACGATGATTTTGTAAAAGCCTTTCCGTATAACGAAACGGCAGACCAGCTGAAAGCCGTTAATGAAATTATGAAAGATTTATCAAGCCATTATCCTATGGACAGACTTTTGGTCGGCGATGTGGGCTTCGGAAAAACTGAAGTTGCATTGAGAGCTGCATTCCGCGTTGTAATGTCAGGCTTTCAAGTTTGTGTTTTAGTGCCTACAACGATACTCGCGCAGCAGCATTACGCGACTTTCCAGTCAAGATTGTCAGGCTTTCCAGTGAATATCGGTTTATTGTCGAGATTTATAACGCCTAAACAGTCGAAAGAAACGATTAAAGCTGCATCTGAAGGGAAAATTGATATTTTGATAGGAACTCATAAACTTTTGCAGAAGGGAATTTCTTTCAAAAATTTAGGACTTTTAATCATTGACGAAGAACACAGATTCGGTGTAATGCACAAAGAGGGTTTGAAAAAAACTTACGGCTCTGTAGATATTTTGAGCCTTTCAGCGACGCCGATACCGAGAACTCTTGCAATGTCGCTGCGTGGACTTCGGAGTATTTCTGTTTTGTCAACACCACCCGAAGACAGACTCCCTGTCGCAACTTTCACAGGAAGATTTAACCCGGGAACAGTTCGCCGTGCAATAACTTACGAATTAAACCGCGGCGGTCAGGTTTATTTTTTATCAAACAAAATTTCAAGAATGCCTGAGTATGAAACGATGTTGAAGGCTTTTTTCCCTGAAGCGAAAATCAGGAAAGCTCACGGTCAAATGCCTGAAAAAGAACTTGAAGCTGTAATGCTGGAATTTTATTCGGGGAATATCGACATTCTGCTCGCAACAACTATCATCGAGAGCGGACTTGATGTCGGACGCGCAAACACAATCATAATTGACAACGCAGAAGAACTCGGTCTGGCTCAGATGTATCAGCTGAGAGGACGTGTCGGACGGCGCGGCGAAAAGGCTTTTGCATATTTCTTTTATCCTGATAAAATTGCTTTAAATCAGGATACGATGGACAGGCTCGATGCCATTGCGACAATGACTGACTTGGGTTCCGGCTATGAAATTGCACGGAGGGATCTTAATATACGCGGCGGCGGAGAGATTGGCGGAACAAGCCAGCATGGCAACGTGCGAAATTCAAGCTTTAATCTTTTTTATAAAATGCTTGAACAGGAAATCAATAAGCTTCGCGGCATTAACGAAAAACGTGAAACAGAAATTATTACGGACAGAGGGAGCGGATTTATTCCTGAAAATTATATTCCTCAGGAAGATATACGAATTACAGCTTACAGAAAAATGTTAAACGTTGTCGGGCTTGATGATTTTGAAGCATTAATGAATGAAATGCGGGATCGTTTCGGTAAAATTCCCAATGAAGTTGAATATCTTGCAGGGCTTACAGCTGTACGTAAATTCGGCAGTGATTACGGTATTGAACGGGTTGAAATAAAAAAAGATTTTGTGAAAATTACACATAAAGGCGCGGAAATTTCTGATAAAATCAAAAAATATCTGAAAAAACTCGGACGAAATATAAAACTTTCCAAGCAACAGCAGACCTTGGGAGTTTGAGCAGAGAGAATACGGCAGATTCTGCAAAAAATCCTCAGACGAATGAGGAATAAATTTAATGTTGCCTTTTTGCGCGTAAATACATCGTATTAAACTCAAAAAGCTGTACCCATAAAAAGTATGGAATTAAAAAAATTTCTTGTCGTCCTGAATTTTAAGATATTATGAATACAGCTTCTAAATCACTAGAGCTTGTTGTTTCTTACAGATATTTTCTTAATCACAATGTGATACGCATAGGCGGTAAATACACTTAATACAAAAGCCACTATTGCTCCCACAAAACCGTCTAATCGACTAAAAGTAATTGCAAAAATCATCATATGAACAAGGTACAGCTCGTATGAAACTGAACCTAGCCATAACATTGGTATGCGAAGGAATCTCATTTGCCATAATATGAGTCCGATTGCACCATAACCCAATAATGCCGGAATATCATTAAAAGACTTCAGCCATCCACCTTTCAGACCAAGCAATCCTTCAAGAGCTATTCCGACTATTGCAGTGATAATAAGAAGCAAATTGCTAACTTTGATTTCATTGTCATCGTATAGCCTATCGGCAAGCACCATTCCGACCGCGAACTCCCACAGATACTGCAAGAAGAAACTTCCAAAAATTCTTTCTTCACTAATTCCGGCAACAGTCGTGAAAACCCACCAAATAAAACTTAGGACGAATGCGCCGATTAGAAATATCTTGTTGCCATATTTTAACTTTGCTTTACTCAATGGTA
>CAJODX010000065.1 GCA_905233295.1 uncultured Synergistales bacterium
TCCGATTATTCCGGAGACGATTAACAAGTTCAGCGATACTTCATAAATTTCCGTCCAAGCGTGAGTTGCGCCTTCGCCAGGAATCATTCCTGCAACGTAACGGCAGGGTATCCTTTCAAGTCTGCACAAAGCCAAAAGTATGTGCGCGTAATCCTGACAAACTCCGCGTCTTAAATTAAAAGCTTCTTCAGCATCGGTTGAAATTCCTGTTACGCCCTGAACATAAGAAAAATCATCATAAATCATATTCATTATGTAAAAAGCGCGTTCAAAATTGTTCGGATACAAAACCGCAGGTTCAAGCTCAAGATGAAACTTTCTGATGCTTGTCCCCGCCTTTGTCAAAGGAGTTTCATATTTGAAAATTCCGACTTTATATTCTTCATCTTTTAATTGTCTGTCAATATCTATATCAGCTTCGCCCTGAACGTCAACGGAAAAATGGTCGTGCGTCTGCTTGGCTGTTCCGTAAACGCACGTGTTTCCGAAAGAATCTTTTTCAGTGCTACTGAAATGAACGGGATAAATCTCGATACGCTCATTAAAAACTTTCTGTCTTGCATCGGTTGACGGAAAACATCTCAGCTTGAAATGATGTTCACGTACAGGCAGTTCAAAATTCAGCTGCATATGATATAAATATTGAAGTCTGCGGATCATGAATTTAATTCTATCAGATTTTCAACCGCAGTCATAATTTCAGAGGCGTTTATTTCATTCCCGTCTGCCAGCGTTTTCAATTTTTCAAAATTTTCGGCGTTATATCGGATTCCCGTTTTTGTGAGCCTGTATATAAGCCGGCAGATTTCTCTTTTTATATCTTTTATATCAGAACCGTTTATTTTCATGCGGGCATATAAATCCACGCGCTCGATTCTTTTGCCGAGTTTTATAAGACCGCGTACCTGTTCATCTTCGATTATATCGTCCGCCATTCCCCAAAAAGCCGCGATGTTGTCAATTACCTTTTGAAGATTCAGCATCGGGGCTTTCGATTTTTCGGCTTTGCTCATCTCATATAACGCAAGCTGAACATAGCTGAAAGTTTCAGTGCCGATTTCATCACGCAGGACAATAGCGTTATCGTAGGCTTTTAAAAGGCTGGAACGAATAGATGACGGATTTTTTTCATCAAAGCAGAAATTTTTTGCGAAGTCCGATTTAGATTCATAAGCCGCCGAATCCGTCATAGAGTCAAATTTTTCCGCAAACGAACGAAGCCCCGTATAAACTCTTTCGCTGTAACGTCCGAGCCAGAATAATCTGTCGCTGTTCTCAAACGATAAAACTGTCATAACATAACACTCCTTTATTTCGACAAAACCCAGGTGTCTTTGAAACCGCCGCCCTGAGACGAATTTACGATAAATGAATCTGGGTTGCGTGAAAATCTTGTAAGTCCGCTCTTCCACACAACGGGTTCATCAGACATCAGCACAAAAGCCCTCAGGTCTGCTTTCCGCGGCAACATCTGTCCGTCTTCAAAAATATCAATGTCGAGAAAGTCAATCACTTCCTGTGCGATAAATCTTCTCGGCTCTGATTTCAAAAGGGCGATGAAATTTTCCTTTTCCTGTCTTGAAAGTTTGTTTGCGAAAATAACGCCGTAACCGCCAGCTTCAGCAACGTCTTTTAATACAAGCCTGTCAAAATTTTCGAGGACATATTTCATATCTTTTTCATAATACGGCAGATACGTAGGCGCGTTTTGAAGAATGGGGTCTTCGCCGAGATAATATTTAATCATTGCCGGAACGAAATAATAAATTCCTTTGTCATCTGCGACACCGTTGCCCGGAGCGTTGATTAAGGCAAGATTGCCTTTGCGATATATGTCGAAAATGTGCGGAACGCCGATTAAAGACTCGCGGTAAGATCAAGATATTCATCTGAAATTCTGCGGTAAACAGCACCGACTTTTTCTTTTTTTCCGGAATAGTCAACGAAATATAAATTTTCATTCTCGACCGTCAGGTCATCACACGTAACCAGATGTGCGCCTGTCTGTTCCGCAAAATACGAATGTTCAAAATAAGCCGCGTTAAATCTTCCGGGCGTGAGTATCACAGAAAGTCCGCCTGCATTTACGTAGTCCATTGTCCGGCGTAAAAGTTCAGCGTAATTTCTGTTGTCTTCGATGTGCGTTTTTTCAAATTCTCCGGGAACGCTCTTTCGGCACAGATCCCGTGCAATCATCGGATATGAAGCACCTGAAGGTATTCTCAGATTGTCTTCCAGAATATACCAGCTTTTGTCTTTGCCCTGAACTAAATCAATGCCGGAGATGTGGGCATAAATATTTTTTCGCGGTGAAATTCCGTCGCACTGAACAAGATAACCGCTGCCGGAATAAATAAATTCCTCTGCGATAACTTTGTCTTTTATAATTTTTTTGCCGGAATAAATATCGCGTATAAATTCGTTTAGGGCTTTGACACGCTGTTTAAGTCCGCGTTCGAGAAATTTAAATTCTTCCGCGCTGATTACTCTCGGTATGACATCAAACGGAAACAGCTGTTCATTAAATTTTCCGTCTTTGTAAATTCCGAATTTCACTCCGTAGCGTGCAAGAAGTTCATTAACATCGCCGGCATATCTGCATAACTCATCTGCTTTCATAAAAAAATCTCCCCATTCATAAAATTAAAAACGGCTGAAATAATATCACGATAATTTAAAATTATCAAAATTTTTTAACAATTTACTTGCCGCCCTTGCAGGGGAGATTGGCAGAGCCGTCCGAAATTTTTGTTAAAGTGCTATTCTTCGTTTCTGATAACGACTCTTCCAGCCTGAACAGAATGAGTAAGCCAGACGTTGCCGCCTATAACGCAATGATCTCCGACTACGGTCTGACCGCCAAGAATCGTAGCTCCTGCATAAATCACAACATCATTGCCGATGTCAGGATGTCTTTTAATGCCTTTCACTAAGGTTCCGTCAGGTTCAACCGCAAAACTTTTTGCGCCTATCGTTACATTCTGATAAATTTTCACACGGTCTCCTATTGTCGATGTTTCACCGATGACAACGCCTGTACCGTGGTCAATGAAAAAATATTCTCCTATGGTCGCGCCGGGGTGAATGTCGATGCCCGTAAGTCTGTGAGCGTATTCAGTGATAATCCTTGGGATTAAAGGCACGTTCATCACATAGAGTTCGTGAGCAATCCTGTACGCGCTGATAGCTGTGAACGCAGGATAAGCCAAAATTATTTCATCAGGAGTTTTTGCGGCTGGATCTCCCTGATATGCCGCCGTTATGTCCGTCCATAAAATTCTGCGAATATCAGGAATTTTTTTCAGCAGTTTCGCTGTGAAATTTTCAGCCTTGCTTCTATCTGAAAGTTTTTCGATTGCAGAAATTAAATTTTCGCACGCCGATTTCAGATTTTCTTTTATGCTTAAACCTTCAAGATTGACGTGCGATGGAAACATTGCGTTCTGAAATTTTTGGAAAGCTGACTCGGCACTCGATTTTATTCCATTGTAATTTATTTCATCGCGTGATGTTAAAATCTCAAGTTCAGCCTCCGCAAAATTCAGAGATTCTTCAAGAAAATTCATCGCTTTAAATTTTTTCTTTTTATTCGCTGAACATAGGCGTTGAAAGATAACGTTCGCCGGTGTCAGGGAAAATTACCGCGATATTTTTGCCTTTGCTTTCGGGTCTTTTTGCGATTTCAACCGCGGCATGAAGAGCTGCACCCGATGAAATTCCGACCAGAACGCCTTCGATTTTTCCAGTTAATATTGAAGCATTGAAAGCATCTTCGTTTTCAACAGGAAAAACTTCATCGTAAATTTTTGTGTTCAGGACTTCAGGAACAAATCCCGCGCCGATACCTTGAATTTTATGCGCTCCGGCTTTGCCTTTTGAAAGAACAGGCGAACTTGCAGGCTCAACAGCGATGATTTTAATTTTGGGATTTTTCGATTTGAGATATTCGCCCGTTCCCGTTAGAGTTCCGCCCGTGCCTACGCCGGCAATGAAAATATCGACTTTGCCGTCTGTGTCCTGCCAGATTTCCGGACCTGTCGTTGCTCTGTGAATTTTCGGGTTTGCAGGGTTCACAAACTGTCCGGGAATAAAGCTGTTCGGGGCTTCAGCGGCGAGTTCCTCAGCTTTTTCGATTGCGCCTTTCATTCCTTTTGAGCCTTCAGTCAAAACGAGTTCCGCGCCATAAGCCTTCATTAATTTTCTGCGTTCGACTGACATTGTTTCAGGCATAACGATAACGATTTTATAACCGCGTGCAGCTGCGACCGATGAAAGACCGATACCTGTGTTGCCGCTTGTCGGTTCGATGATTACACTGTTGGGTTTGAGTTTTCCTGAGGCTTCGGCTTCGTCGATCATTTCTTTTGCGATTCTGTCTTTGATGCTGCCTGCCGGATTAAAATATTCGAGTTTTGCAAGAATTTTCGCTTCAAGTCCGAAATGTTTTTCGATTTTCGTTAGCTCAAGCAGCGGTGTCATGCCGACGAGCTGGTCTATTGACGTATAAATCTTTGACATTATAACAATCTCTCCATAAAAAAATTTTCTTTTCGGCGAATTATATAACCTACCTTTCAAATATGCAATTCAAAAAATAAAATCCGCGATACGATTTTCTGCTGGATTGCATATTTATCCCTATGATATTATTAAAGATAAAAATTTCACGTGCATGAAACGTGTAAATGTGTGTTATATTGAAGAAAAAATTAAGACAACGGATGTTCACACGCCTAAAAAAATAAAAAATTTTTTTGAAGGGAAAATTTAAACATAAATGAAAATTTCAAAATGTGTTTTTCCTGTTGCAGGACTCGGAACAAGATTTCTGCCGGTAACAAAAGAACTCGCTAAAGAAATGTTGCCGCTTGTCAACCGCCCCATTATCTCATACGGTGTTGAAGAAGCTCTCGCGTCAGGCTGCAGTGAAATTATAATGATAACAGGGCGCGCTAAACGTTCGCTCGAAAATTATTTCGACAGATCTTTTGAACTCGAAGAATTATTAAAATCGCGTGGAAAAATGGAACTTTATGAAGAAATGGTAAAAATTTCCAACATGGCTGAAGTTTTATTTATCCGTCAGCGCGAACCCCTCGGACTTGGACACGCTGTCCTGTGCGCCGAGCCTGTCTGCAAAAATGAATATTTTGCTGTCGCTCTCCCTGATGACGTTTTTGTAAATTCCGATGAACCTGTAATCTCTCAGCTTATAAAAGTCCATGAAAAAATGGGCGGAACTGTCATTGCCCTCGAAGAAGTCGCGCCGGAAAATGTTTCGCGCTACGGTATCGTTGAATCTCAGATAGAAATCGAGCCGGGACTTCACAAAATCATCAACATGGTAGAAAAGCCGAAACTTGAAAACGCACCGAGCAATCTCGCTATCATGGGACGTTATGTTCTTTCGCCTACGGTGTTTGAAATTTTAAAAGATCAACAGGCAGGCACTGGCGGCGAAATTCAATTAACAGACGCTATCAGAACGCTCTGTCCTCGTGAACCTGTCTGGGGAGTTGTGTATAAGGGCAGAAGATTTGACTGCGGCACACAGAAAGGTTGGCTTGCTGCGAATGTTCAGCTTGCTATGGACGATCCTGAATTACGAGACGTGATTTTAAAAATAGTTAAAGCTTAAATTATGATAGAATTTTTCTACTTGAATTTTTTAAGGAGTGCATGAGGTAAAAATGAGCAGTATTTATGATTATTCCGTTTTCAACACAAAAGGCGAAGAAGTTTCTCTTCAGAATTTCAAAGGCAAAGTCCTCGTTATTGTCAACACAGCGACAGGCTGCGGCTTCACACCCCAATATGAACAGCTTGAATCAATGTACGAAAAATATCAAGAAAAAGGTCTTCAGATTATCGACATTCCCTGCAATCAGTTCGGCGCACAGGCTCCTGGTACAGATGAAGAAATTCATCAGTTCTGTTCACTGCATTTCAATACAGCATACGAGCAGTATAAAAAATCTGATGTCAACGGAGCAAACGAGTTGAAGCTCTACACGTTCCTCAAAAGTCAGAAAGGCTTCGAGGGCTTTGATGCAGAAAACAAACTCACCGCGCTTCTCAATGACATGCTCGGCAAGGCTGACCCCGATTTCGCAAAGAAACCCGACATAAAATGGAATTTCACAAAATTCATCGTTGACAGGAACGGGAACGTTGTGAAACGTTTTGAACCTACTGCGGACATGGCGAAAGTCGAAGATTTTGTTGTTTCGCTGCTCTAAAAATTTTTATTTTTTGGTGATAAAAACATGCAAAATTTTTTCTGGCAAAATTCCACTGCAATAATTTTCGGCAAAGACACTGTGAAAGACCTCGCGGAACATCTCAAACGGGACGGCGTTAAAGGCGTTCTGCTTGTATATGGCGGCAAGGGAATTTTCAAGAGCGGAGCTTACACTCAAACAACGGAAATGCTGACGAAGGCGGGCATAAAATTTTCCGAGGTCAATGATGTCAAACCTAATCCGAGAGTTGATAAAGTCCGTGAAGGCATTGCAAGAGTGAAGGCTGGCGGAATAGATGCGATTCTTCCTGTCGGCGGCGGCAGTGTCTTTGATTCTGCAAAGGCAATCGCGGCAGGTTCGTGTTATTCCGGCGATGTCTGGGATTTTTTTGAAGGCAAGGCAAAAATAGAAAAGGCTTTACCGATATACGGTGTTTTAACGGCTTCGGCTTCAGCGAGCGAAGTCAACGGTTTTGCTGTCATCAGCAATCCTGAATGCGAAATAAAAACTTCAATCAACAGTCCTTTTGTTTATCCGAAAGTTTCTGTCATTGATCCATCGTTTCAGATTACTCTGCCGCAAAAACAGACGGTATATGGCGGCGTTGACATTATCGCTCACATTCTTGAACGCGTTCTTGACGGTGATGAAGGTTCGGACTTAATCGACGAGCAGGGCTACGCTTTAATCCGAACGATGATGCGTGTTATTCCTGAGTTAATCGAAAATCCGAAAAATTATGATGCAAGAGCCGAGTATGCTCTCGCCGGAGCAATGGCACACTGCGGATTTTTATCAGTCGGACGCAGGGTCAGAGGAGATTTTTCCTCGCACAGAATGGGACATTCGCTGAGTATGCTGTACGGCATTGCACACGGAGCTTCACTTTCAATAGTAATGCCTGCGTGGGCGCGTTATCTTTACGAGGAGAATCCTGTGCCGTTCGCGAGACTTGGTGAAGCCGTTTTTGACATTTACGACGGTACTGACGAAGAAAAGGCTCTTGATGCTATTGAAGCTCTCGAAGATTTCTTTAAAGATATAAAATCGCCTACAACGTTGCGTGAAGTCGGAATCAAAGAGGAAGACATCGAAAAAATTGCGGCTAATGCGTCCAGAGGGGAAACTTTCGGAACGTTGCAGACTCTCGAAGCCGAAGACGTTCTTGAAATTTTCAGGCTGGCGTATTAAAAAATAAAGAAAAAATTCCCTGCCTCAGAAAATTTTTTAAGACAGGGGATTTTTTTTAATGTTTAACGAAGAATTTTCTTAAAAAGCATACTTACTCCTTTTTGAATATGCCCTTATGATATTACCTAAAGGCGGTGGATTTTTGTGAGCTTCGTTTTTGAGGTTAGCATTAGAAATTCTTTTAATCATGGTCTTTATAGTTAAGATAATCGCTGCATGCGTATGTTGCACCATCAATAATGACATCATCGGCTTTAACGCGTTTATTATCCGCTGTGTTAGCAATAAGTGTTCCGCCACAATCTCCCACTTCGTTGTTCATATCATGCCAAACCTTCCCACTATAACCCCCCGAAGTGCCTATGCTAAAGCAAGCCGGGGCGTTGCCGCTGTCGATAAACTGCTGCCAAGTTGTACCCGCGGCGACAGTGTAATTCCC
>CAJODX010000066.1 GCA_905233295.1 uncultured Synergistales bacterium
AATGAAGAAAATGTTTTTGAAGCAATCCGCGCACTGAATGACAAAAATATGAGAAATTTAGGCGCGAGGCATATTACGATTTCGACTTCAGGTATCGTGCCGGGCATTGAAGATCTGGCGAATTTTGAAATTCCCCTGAGACTTTCTCTTTCACTCCATGCCACGAACGATGAACTGCGTTCAAAATTGATGCCGGTGAACAAAAAATATCCGCTGGCAAAATTAATCGGGGCTTTGAAATTTTACCGTGAGAAAACAGGCGAACGAATCACGATTGAATATGTCCTGATTGACCGTGTGAACGATGATGTTCAATATGCCTACGAGATGGCGGCACTGCTTGACGGGCTGCAGCCTTATATAAATTTGATTCCGTTCAATCCGATACCTTCAAGACCTGATTTAAAACGCTCCGGCGAATCCCGGATCAAAGATTTTTGCAGAGCCTTGAATGAATTAAACATTGAATTTGAATTACGAAAAGAACGCGGCTCGGATATTGCGGCGGCTTGCGGACAGCTTGCTGGGGAAAAATAATCATAAAATCTCCGAATTTTAAGCCTGTGAATATTTTATAATGCGGGTTAAATTAAAGAGAAACAAAATTTGTAACGAAATTCACTTATCACAACATTCAGGGAGGAGAAGTGGTTTTTATGAAAAAGAAATTTTTTGCGTTCTTTGTTTTGTTTTTCGTTCTTGGCGGCACAGCCTCGGCTTCGGACTGGACGAGTTATTTTCAGGTTGACTGGAACGAAGTCAGTAGCTATGTTTCAAACTTTTTCACCGGAGACAAAAACGAAAATGTAAAACCCGTTTCCGATGAAATTCTTTCGCCTTACATCGCTTCAGAATGGGAAAATTTAACCGAAAATCTGACTGACGCTCTGAAACTCAGAGACAAAAACGACAGTCTTCCGAAAAGTTCGTGGATTCCCTTCAAAGAAGATCAGGAGAGTAACGCTCATAAAATCAACAGACTTCTCGATGCCGCGATGAAAATTCTCGTCAGCAGCGAGGCTGGAAACCTGAGACGCGAGGCTGGAGAACTCCGCGAAAATATTTCAAGACAGCGCATTGAACTCGATGAACTCCGCAACAAAAGAATCAACGCGCCCGAAAGTTCTTACATGTTCTGGAAAATGACGCGGGAAAAAGCCGACAAAAAAATTTCAGAACTCGAAAACGAAATCAGAAACGGTGAAGCAAGATTACAGGAAATCAATGCGAATTTAACTGATGCGCTTAAAAACATCGGGCTTGAACTCGATTCTTCGCAGACTGAAATTCTGTTAAACTCCGTTACAGGCGATGACCTTCTCAGTAACGCAATTATATTTTCAAATGTCAAAAATGTTGTTGCGAAACTCGAAAATCTTTCACAAAACGAAACGAACAGTCTCGAAATCACTCGGCGTTACACGGGAATGTATCTTGTGCTGAACGATTTATTGATTTTAACTCAGGAAGAACTCGTGAAAAAAATCGACGGCGAGTATAAACCGAAATTGAATTTAATCATCGCCGAAGCTCAAAATCTCCGTAAAGATGCGTTGTCAAAGAGCAATAACAGCGCCTACACGGACGAACAGAGAAAATCTTTTGCAGCAAACGTAAAATCCAATGAAACAACAATACAAGTCGCTAATCTTTACAATGAATTATTAAATTCACAGCGTGCCGCGGCATTGAACAGCATTAAAAATCTTAAACTCAACCGAGACTTGGCTGAAAACACTTACAGAACAGTCCGGAGTTCGGGAGAGTTACGCGGACTCATTCATTCAGGACTGACATTATTCGATTCTATTGACGGACTTTCAATGCCTGAGCTGAAAATTTTTGAGAGCGAAGTCATGCGGCTTGAATTTGAGGAAATAGACAGGCGGCTCAGAAAATAAAATTTCAGACACGCTCTGCCGAAAACTTATAATGAAAGAATAAACGCAGGAGGCAAAATTTCTATCATGATGATAAACAGCAGCAACACAATACGAATGGCTTACAACGCCTTCAATGCGAACAACAAGGCTATCGAGGACACTGCGCGAGCTTTATCTACGGGATTGAGAGTTGCCAGTGCCGCCGATGATGCCGCAGGTTTTGCAATGGGAATAAATATATCGGCACAGGTTGCCGGTGTTGACCGTGCCATCAGAAATTCTCAGGACGGAATTTCAATGTTGCAGACGGCAGAGGGGGCACTGAATCAGATTAACTCAATGCTTCAGAGAATGCGTGAGCTTGCTGTACAGTCGGCTAATGACAGTCTTACAACTCAGGACAGAGGCTATATACAGCTTGAGCTTGCGGAACTCCGTGAAAATATCAACAACGTAGCGTCCAACACAACGTTTAACAATAAAAGACTTTTAGACGGTAGCTCATCGGCGATATGGTCATCGGACAATCTGAAAACCTCGCTGACTGTCAGCGGTGCTATAACAGAAATCGATCAGTTTGGACAGAAAAACGCTCTTGGCGGCAATTACAGACTTTCTATCACGGCGAAACCCGGACAGGCTGAAGTTCAGAAAACAAATCTTTTCGATTTTGAAATTTCCGAAGAATATGTAACGCAGGAGACTGCAACAAACGGCGATACCGTCAACGTTGTGCATACACGCCAACGTCTTGCAACTCTGAGAGATATGCCGCAGTTCAAAGACAACAGCGGAGCTTTTATGCTCAACGAACCTCAGAAAATTAAAATCACTCAGGGCGACGGCAATACCGCTGAAATCGTTTTGTATGCTGAAGACACGCTGTATGATGTGAGAAAAAAAATAAATGACGCTATTGCTGATGATTTAGGTCAGGCGGCATACGCGGACAGCCGTGAAAATTTCTGCAGCATTGCAAACGGCACTCCGAATACGTCTGAAGCCGTAAAAACCTCCGAGAAAATTTACAGTCAGGCATATATACGCGATATTGACGAAAACAGCGCGACTTACGGACAGATAATTTTGAATGACTTCGGCTCTGCGCAGGAACTCAACTTTAGCAACTACGGAAATTATTCAGAAGAAGATTTGGAAACTCTTTTGTCTTTCCGCGATGAAGTTACAACCTCAAAGGCTACTATGGTTATAAGGAGCGTTATTGCAGGCTCAGACGGGAAACTGACTTTCTCGTCTGAAAACAGCGATTTGATTAACGCGCTGAATCTCAACACGCTTCAGGAAGCCGAAGATAATATTTTTTCCGTTTCAGTCGCTGACGCTCACACGGGCAAAAACATAGCCGAAAATGTTACGACGGACGGAAATAAAATTGAAGGCGTTATAAGTCCGAACATCAGCGTGAATTTTGATGCCATGGCTAACGTTAAAGCTGAATGGGACGAGGCATCAGGGCAATATATTCTCAAAAACGACACAGTGCCGTATCACACGCTGATTCACATTGATGACAGGAGTACGTCTTTTCAAATCGGACAGAATTTCGGCGAAGACATTTACATTAATATAGCTGACATGAGAGCCGAAGCTCTTGAGCTTGACAAGGTTGACGTATCAACGCGTGAACGTGCTTCAGAGTCAATAACGTTGCTCGATCAGGCTATTCACAAAGTCGGTTCACAGCGCGCAAAGATCGGAACGTATCAGAACGAGCTTGAATATAACGCCAACAGCCTGACTCAAACGAGTTTGCATTTGCAGGAATCCGAAAGCCGTCTGAAAGATGCCGACATGGCGAAAGAATACATGGAATTTGTGAAGCGTCAAATCCTCAGCAGCACCGGCAGTTCGATGCTTACACAGGCAAATCAGAACTCTCAGGCTCTTATGAGCATTTTAAGCGTGTAAACGTAAAAAAAATTTTTCATTTTGCTTTCTGTTTGTTTTCACTGTTCTATAATAGGCGTGAATTTTTTAACAGGAGGCAAAATTTTTTATGCCTGATTATAAAGTTTCAGTCATCGGCGCGGGCGTCAGCGGTCAGGGGCTGGCACTCCTTGCTGAAAGTCTCGGCGCAGAGGTTTTTGTGTCTGAACAGAAAAATATTAATGACGATGTAAAAAAACTTTTCATTGAACACAACATAAAATTTGAAGAGGGCGGAAACACTTCAAAAGTTTTCGATAACGCCGGTGAAATTTTAATCAGCTCCGGAATCCCTCCGAAGTCGGAAATTTTAATCGAAGCTCAAAAACGCGGCGCGAAACTCACGGGTGAACTCGATTTTGTTCTGCCGCACTTAAAAACTCAAAATTTAATCTGTGTTACGGGCAGCAACGGCAAGAGTACTGTAACGTCTCTGACGGGTCATATTCTCAGCAAAGCCGGATTAAAAACAGGTACGGGCGGCAATCTCGGCACTGCATCAGCAAAATTCACGAACGAAAATTTCGATGCTGTCGTTCTTGAACTCAGCAGTTTTCAGCTTGCACGCGCAGAAAAAAATCCCGGCGCAAAAATTTCAATCGTTACGAACATTGCACCCGACCATATCGACTGGCACGGAAGTTTTGAAAATTACGCTGAAGCAAAATCGCGCGTTTTAAAAATGCGTTCGTCCGAGGGCTGGGGAATAATTCAGGACAGAGATTTTGAAATTCTGAACGCTGACGGAAATTTAATAACATTAAGCTGGGAAAAAGATGCCGTTCATAATACACGCGGACATATTTTCATGGACAGAAACTCAAATCAGGCTTTCCTGAATCTTGACGGAAAATCCGAAAAACTTTTCAGCTTCGATGACACAACGTTAATAGGCTCGCACAATCTCGAAAATGTTGCGATGTGTCTGTGCGCGGCAAAACTTCTCGGCGTGAACATAAATGACGCGAAATTTCTTCTTGACGGTTTCAAGCCACTGCCTCACCGTTGTGAATATGCCGGTAGCATTGACGGCGTTGATTACATTGATGATTCAAAAGGCACGAACGTTGACGCGTCCGTTACGGCGATGAGATGTATCAAAGGCAGAAAAATTATAATTCTGGGCGGTCAGGGCAAAGGCGAAGATTACACTCATCTGGCTGAAACAGTGAAAGCCGAATGCGATTTTGCTGTTTTAATCGGCGAAGAGGCTCCGAAAATTCAAAAATCTCTTGAAGAATCGGGCTTCAAAAATTTCAAAAACGTTTCAACAATGGAAGAAGCCGTTGACGAAGCAAGAAAACTCGCAAAGCCCGGAATGGTCGTTCTGCTTTCACCTGCCTGCACGAGCTGGGATATGTATAAAAGCTACAAGGCACGCGGCGAACATTTCTGCAAAATTGTGCGCGAAAAAATAAATCCGTAATGCTCATAATCGAAATTATAATTCCGTTAATCCTGAGCGGTTGCGGAATGATAATGATATCGTCATTGTCTTTGCGCAACTCTATGACCAGCGGCAATCCGTTTGCACCGCCGCTGAGACAGTTTCAGTTCATCGGACTTGGCGTAACGCTGATGTTTGTCTGCATGCTGTTTTCGAGTGAACGTTTCCGTAAACACAGCACAAAAATTTTTTTTGCGGCATGGTTTTTGTTAATTCTGACTTTAATTCCCGGCATAGGTATCAAAGTCGGTGGTGCAAGACGCTGGCTCTCGTTAGGATTCCGTTTTCAGCCGCTTGAGTTCGTTTTATTTGCTCTGCCGATTTTTATGGCGAAACGGCTCAACGAAGACGAGGTTACATTGTCGCGAGGTGAGTTTCATTCGTTTCTCAGTCCGACTGTTTCAACGATTTTGCTGCTTGCTGTGCCGTTGATGCTCCAGCCTAATCTTGGCGGAACGATTCTTGTTACGGCGATATGTTTTGTAATGCATATTGAGCGTCGTGGCTGGAAATATCCTCTGGCAGGCATTATCGCCGGAATTTTCGTTGTCGTTCTTTTAATATGGATAGCTCCGTATCGAATGAGAAGATTCAACGCGTTTTGGGATCCATGGTCAGACCCTACGGATACGGGCTTTCAGATTATTCAAGGGCTGGTTGCGTTTGCAAACGGTTCAGTAACGGGCGTAGGCATT
>CAJODX010000067.1 GCA_905233295.1 uncultured Synergistales bacterium
AAGTTATGGAAGACAGCGGACGCTGGGTAACGAGTACAATCACGCGTCCTTATTTCCCTGCGCCGTATCTTTTGGGAATCGCGCCTGTAAATGACTCTGTAACTGTCCGTAACGATGCCGTTTTCAAAGTCGCTGGCATCACACCTGCTGAAGAACCCGCAGATCCCGGACAGCTTGACGCTCAACTCTTCAAGATTACATGGAATTACAACATGGTCGAGATTGACGGGCGCAAACGCTGGCAGAGCAGTGAAGAGTTAAACGAGGTCGAAAAGAAAACTTTCACGCTCAAAAACGGACTTGGCGAAGTTTCATTCAAGCCTGAGGAATACGGCTCATATGTCGTTGTGATTTCCGACAACGATGACAACGCACGCGCTGTTTACAGGTTCTATGCGTCTGACCCTCAATACGCAGGCAGCGGCTCGCAGTTAATAGACAGAATCGAAATGACGCCGGAAAAAGAGTTTTACAGACTCGGCGATACTGCGAAAATTAAAGTCAAAGTCCCGTTTGAAGGCTTGATGTTGCTCACTGTCGAAAATTCAAAATTAATAACGCGCAAGATTCAGGAAGTCAAAGAATCCGAAATAACGTTCGAGATTCCCGTTACGGCTGAATTTAGACCTAACGCATGGGTATCGGCGTGGCTTATCCGTCCCGTTACAGATAACGATGCAAAAGGCTGGGCATCTCACAGGGCAATCGGACTAACGCGTTTGAAAACGGATATTTCCGATCTTAATATCGCTGTTGACATTAACGCTCCGAAAAAAATCGAGCCAGCTTCAAAACTTCCCGTAACGATAAAACTCAAGGGAGCTTCGGACGCAATATCGGCAAATGCTGAAGTTGCGTTGGCACTCGTTGATGACGGCGTGTTGGGTTTAACACATTACAAAGTGCCTGACCTTTTGAATCATTTCTGGGGATTGAAAAAATTAAATTCCGAAGGTTTTGACATTTACGATCAGTTAATCCCTGTTGAAGACAGAGCGACTGAACAGCTTCACCCGGGCGGTGATGAGGCTATGAGTGCGCTGGCAGCTGACGGCAACGTTCAGAGATTTAAAATTCTTTCGATTTTTAACGGAACGCTGTATCCTGATGAAAAAGGTGAAATTAAGACCGAACTTGAAATCCCAGAGTTCAGCGGACGTGGAAGACTTTTCGCTGTTGCGTCTTCAGGACGGAGTTTCGGAAATGCTGAAGAAAAAATCGAAATTGCACGCGAAATCGTAACGGAAACTGGACTTCCAAGATTTGCCGCGCCCGGTGATGTTTTCGCTGTGCCTGTTTCAGTCTTCAACACTTCAAATTCAAATAAAGACGTGAAGATTAATCTCACGCCCGAGGGTTTGATGTTAAATGAATCTTTCGCGGATTTGAAAATTCCTGCCGGAGCAAAAGCAAATTTCAATACTCAGGCTCGCGCTCTCGGCGGTAGCAACAAAGCTGTTTTGAAAATCACAACGACTTGGAACGAAAACGGCACAGAAAAATCCTTCACTCAGGAAATCGAAATGCCTGTACGTTCCGCATGGCCGGATATAACTGTCGGAGGCTCTGGAATTTTTGAGAACGGAACAACAAAACTTGATATTCCTCTTGAAAATTTTGTCGGTGATGTCGAAGGGACTTTAACTCTTGCGGACACTCCCGCAGTGAATGTTGTAAAGGCTGTTGACTTTTTGAATAATTATCCTTACGCATGCCTTGAGCAGACTATTTCGGGTGCATGGCCGTTCCTGATCCTTCCTGATGCCGTAGCTGAAATCGATCCGATGCTCACAAACGACTCTGCTCTTCACGAAAGAATCAACGGAGCAATAGCGCGTATTCAGTCGATGCAGCTCTATGACGGCTCATTCACAATGTGGCCGGGCAGCTCAGTAACGTTTGAATGGGGCAGTGTCTATGCCGCACATTTCCTTCTCAACGCGAAGAACACCGGAATTAATTTCCCCGAAGAAATGTTCACGGGCGTGTTAAACTGGATGAGAGATTTTCTTGCGTCAATGCCTGCGTTCAACTCGATTGACGATGAGCGCGATGATCTGACAACGAAGGCGTATGCTGTTTATGTTCTGACTCTCAACGGCGAGAAACCTCTCGGCTGGATTGAATATCTCCGCGAAAATCAAAATAATTTAAGACCGTCCGGACATATTTATCTTGCCGGTGCGCAGTCTTTAATTGACGGGAACTCTGACGCTCTGAGAAATTTGAATCTCGGCTCAAATTCGGGCTATTCAGGAAGAACTCTTGAGAGTGAAACGCGAAACACTTCGATTTTACTTTCAATGTGGCTTGACGTTGAACCTCAGGCTTCTGAAGTTACGGAACTCGCAAACAGAATCATAAATCTCGGCAGCAAAGGAAACTGGTTCAGCACGCAGGATAACTCAGCAGCTCTGATAGCCCTCGCACGCTACAATGTCGAAACAGCCGGCGCAAAGAGCGACATCAAAGCTCAGATTAACACTGACACAAGCGACAGCGCACTGTTAAGCTATGAGAGCGGCAAACCTGCTTCAATGAAAATCAATGATCTTCCGAAAAACGCAGGAATTTTAATCGAAGCTGACGGAGACGGACAGGGCTGTTACGCATGGAGCATCAACGGCTTCCCGAAAACTCAGCCAAAAGCTGAACGCAGAAATATTAATGTTGAGTGCGTTTATTTTGACGAGGACGGCAACGCTCTGAATCTCGCACAGCCGGTTGCTCACGGCAAAGTCATTCAGGTCATTCTGACTTTGAAACCTTCAATGACGATAAACAATCTCGCTTTGAATTATTTATTGCCTGCGGGCTTTGAACTCGAAAATCCGCGTCTTGAAGACGGAGGAGAATCTTCGGGCTACGGCGTTGTGAATGACATTCGCGATGACAGACTTGTTTTATTCTTTGACAGACTCAGCGGCGAGAGATCATACGGCTTCAAGATAAGAGCTGTAACTCGCGGTACATTCAAAGTTCCGCAGATCAGCGCGTATGGAATGTACGATGCTTCAGTGAGATTCACCGGCAGTACGCAGCCTGACATTGAAATAAGATAGGAAAATTTTATGAAAAGTCTCTCGTTTTTCGAGAGGCTTTTTTTATATTTTTGTTGTGGCAAAAAATTTTTTTCCCATGTATAGGCGCACCGAAAAAATATTGAAAAATTCCAATTGTAAACTTGGGTAGGTTTACAATTCATTTTCGCTAGGTACGTAAAATTTCACAATGTCAATATATTTTGAGTTGCGTTTTTCATTTTCGTTGAAGTGTGAAAAATTTATTTTTACCCGAAAGACTTTGCAAATTTGACGATGCCTTTTCAGCGGAGCTTTTTACCATTTTCCCGAATCCTGTCATTTTTCTTTCCATGTGTGCTATTATACATAAAACTCAATTCATCTTTTCCCTAAAGAAGCGAAAGTCTTCTTGCGAGTTTTGATAAATTTTTTCAGAAAGGAAAGATTTTAATGAAAAAAAACTGTTGTTTTGTTCTTGCTGTGTGCATTATGCTCTCAGCATGTTGCGCGTGGGCATTCACGCCTGGCATTTATGAAGGCGAAGGCAAAGGTTACAGCGAAACCAGCCCCGTCAAAGTCAAAGTTACCGTTGATGCCGATAAAATCACAGCCGTAGAAATCGATGCGCCCGAAGAAATTCCCTTCGGTGTTCAAAATTTCCCGACCTACATTAACGCACTCATCGGACGCACTGACGGCAACATTGACGCTGTAAGCAACGCTACGATGTCGCGCAACGGAATTTCTGAAGCAGTCGAAAAGGCTCTTGCAAAGGCACGCGGCGAAAAAGCTGAAACCTCAACAGCTCCCGTATCGTTCACACCCGGCGAATACACCGCGGCAGCTTACGGCTACAACGGATCTGTTGAAGTCAAAGTAACGTTTGACGCTGACAAAATCAAAGGCATAGCAGTAACAAAAAATCCTGAGACCGGACATGTCGGAGATATTGCGTTTGACATTATGATCCCCGAAATGATTCAGGCGAACGGCTCAGGAGTTGACGCTGTGTCGGGCGCAACATTCTCAACACGCGCTCTCCGCAACGCTGTCAACGCTGCAGCAGAAATGGCAAAATGCACAAATCTCGAAGCTTTCAAAGCCGCAAAAGTCGAACACAAACCCGCTGACCCCATCACTGTTCATTATGATGTCGTTATAGTCGGCGCGGGCGGTGCAGGCGTGGCAGCAGCAGCACAGGCATCACAGCTTGGACTGAAAGTTTTAATCATCGAGAAAAACGCTGAAGTCGGCGGAAACACTCTCGTATCCGGCGGACAGTATCAGAGCGTTATGCCTTATCTCGTATGGGATCCGAAAAATCCTGACGCTGAAACAGGAATTTACGCTTTCACAGGCGCAGAATACCCGAAGGTTAAATCTGTTCAGGGCTGCATTAATGAGTTAAAAATGATTCTCAACTGGAATGAAGCTCCTTTTGACGCGGAATTTTACAAAACTCACGAATATGTTGCGGGCGATGCTCTTGAACTTTCAAAACACGGCGTTCACGCTGAATATTTGCCCGTGCTGAAAGCTCTTAAAGCCGAAATCAAAGCCTATCTCGACTGGGCGCAACCAAAACTTGACGCAGGAATCCCCGAAAATCAGCTGACTCTTTTCTCAACACTTAACCTTCATATTTTCCAGACATATTACGGCGGCTTAAGACAGAGTGCTGACAAATCACAGTGGATTTACGGCGATGTCAATCTCGTAAAACAGTTTATCGAAAGCGCACAGGGTCTCAAAGAATGGCTTGAAGCAATGGGCGCGACATTCCGCGAGGACGCACAGGCAACGTTAATCGGCGCTCTCTGGTATCGCGAAAATGAATTTATCGGCGCGAACGTTGACACAGACGGCGATGGAACTCCAGAAGAATATAAAGGACGCTGGGGAACATATTTCGTTGCACCCGTCAACGCATTCCTGAAAGCCAACAAAGACAATCAGATTATGTTGCGCACGACTGTGAAAGAGTTAATCAAAGAGAGCGGCAGAGTTGTCGGAGTTAAAGCAAAACGCTATGACGGAACTGAAATTACAGCATACGCGACAAAGGGTGTTATCCTTGCGACAGGCGGCTATGCTGCAAATTTAAAGAAAGTCGTTGACGAAAATATTTACTGGTCTCCCGAATATCTTTCAACTTCAACGAAAACGACAAACCGTTCATCTCTGCAGGGCGACGGCATAACGATGGCTCAGTCAGCCGGTGCAGATGTTACTGGAATGGGCTTCACACAGTTAATGCCGATTTCATGGATTGACAACGGAAATTTAGCTTTTGGCGGCGGCAACTATGCCTGCTGGATAAACCCGAACACAGGAAAAAGATTTGTTGACGAAGGTTCAGAGCGCGATGTTCTTTCACTCGCTGAGTTTAAAAACGGAATGGACTACAAAGGCAGCAAGGGTGTTTTCCTTGAGTTCTATAACGTTGAACAGAAGATGCCGGCACCAACTCAGCTTCCCGAAGAAGGCGATTTTGACGGACGCTATTACAGGAGAAAGATTAATGAACTTCCCGAGCTGTTCGGAAAACTTGGCGTTAAAGCTGACCCGAAAGTTGTTGAGCAGACGATCAGAGATTACGATAAAGCCGTTATGACCGGCGGAGTTTTCCCTGATACAGGCAAGGCAATCGCTTCAAGAACAGTCGGCAACGTTCAGAAAAATCCTGACGGAAGCTATAACCCCGACACCTACGACCTTGAAAATACGGTTATGACAATCCGTTTAATGGCACCAAGCACACATCATACGATGGGCGGACTTGTAGTTGACACTGAGCGGCATGTTTTGACACCTGAAGGAAGAATTATTCCGGGACTTTATGCAGCCGGCGAAGTTACTGGAGGAATTCACGGAGGAAACAGACTTGGAGGAAATGCAATTACTGAGATTTTTGTTTCTGGAAGAATTGCGGCAGAGTCTCTTAAT
>CAJODX010000068.1 GCA_905233295.1 uncultured Synergistales bacterium
GAAGGCAGACCTTTGTTTGCGCGTATGCCTGACAGCAGATTTAATCTTGCGAATTTTATGCGCGTGAATCTTTACACCTCGCTCGGAGCTGTGAAACTCGGTCTGGACATTTTGTTAAAAGACGAGGGCGTAAAACTCGACAGAATCACGGGACACGGCGGTCTTTTCAAAACTCCGCTCGTTATGCAGAAATTTCTCGCGGCTGCTGTAAATTCACCCGTTACTGTAATGTCAACGGCTTCGGAAGGCGGCGCATGGGGAATAGCTTTGCTTGCGGCGTATCTTGCGGACGGGAAAAAAGACGGCAAGCTCGAGGATTATCTTGAAAAGAGAATTTTCAGAAATCTTGCAGGTGAAGCTGTCAGCCCCGACCCTGAGGACGTTAAGGGTTTTGAAATTTTTACACGGCGTTATCTCGCAGGACTTGAAATTGAAAAAGCCGCGATTAACGCAATGAAATTTTAAGGAGAAAATCTAATGCCAACATCAGTACATGAAACTTTCAATCTCGGTCAGAGCATCTGGCTTGACTATATCGACAAAAGTTTAATCACAGGCGGACTTCAGGAATGGATCGATCTGGGCGTTGCAGGCGTAACGACAAATCCTTCGATTTTTGAAAACGCCATTGCGAAAACTTCAGACTATGACGAAGAAATAAAATCTCTCGCAAAATCCGGAAAGACTTCAGCGGAAATTTACGAGGTTCTCACTCTTCAGGAAGTCGGCGCGGCGGCTGATATAATGCGTCAGGTTTATGACAGAACGAACGGCAAAGACGGCTATGTCAGTCTTGAAGTCAACCCTCTCCTCGCGTCTGACAGAGATACGACAATCTCTGAAGCTAAAAGACTTTTCGCGCTCCTCAACCGTCCGAACGTAATGATAAAAATTCCGGCAACCCCCGAAGGAATTTCAGCTTTGACTGAGTGCATTGCATCAGGCATAAATGTAAACTCGACTTTGATTTTTTCAAAAGACCAATACGCCAGCGTTGCAAAAGCCTATATTGAAGGGACTAAACGCGGCGGCAGGGCGGCTTCGGTTGCATCTGTTTTCGTAAGCCGTGTTGACACAGCCGTGGACAAACTGCTCGCGGAAAAAGATTCAGGTCTTTGCGGAAAAATCGCTGTTGACGGAATAAAACTCATCTATCAGGACTTCAAAAAGATTTTTGCAAACGAAAAATTTGTCCAGCGTCCTTTATGGGCAAGCACGGGGACAAAAAACAAATCTTACTCAGATGTCAAATACGTTGAAGAACTCATCGGGGCTGATACAGTCAACACCGTTCCGCCTGCAACGCTTGAAGCATTCGTAAATCACGGCAAAGCATCTTTGACACTCGAATCGAATCTTGGCGAGGCTGAAGATGAATTAAATAAACTCGCGGCTCTTGGAATAAATCTTGACGCGGTCTGCGCACAGCTTCTCGAAGACGGCTTGAAATCGTTCAACAAGGCTTTCGAGTCTTTGATGTCAGCGATTGAAAACAAAGCAAAAATTTAAGGAGTGAACATTTTTACAATGAGCATTAAAAATTATGAATTTTGGTTTGTTGTCGGAAGCCAGTATCTTTACGGCAATGAAGTCCTTGAGACGGTGGCTGAACGCGCTCAGGAGATGACTGACAAACTCAACGCTTCGGGTGTTCTGCCGTGCAAAATCGTTTACAAGGTTACTGCGAAGACAAACGCCGAAATTACAAACGTTGTACGCGATGCAAACCATGATACAAAATGCGCCGGAATCATCACGTGGTGTCATACGTTCAGCCCGTCAAAAATGTGGATTAACGGTCTTGTGAATCTTCAAAAACCATGGTGTCATTTTGCGACACAGTACAACCGCGAAATTCCCAACGAAGAAATTGACATGGACTTTATGAATCTGAATCAGGCTGCACACGGCGACAGAGAACACGGCTTCATCGGTGCGAGATTGAGAAGTCCTCGAAAAGTCATTGCGGGCTACTGGCAGGACAAAGACGTTCAGGAGCGTTTAGGACGTTGGATGAGAGCCGCGGCAGGAGCGGAATTTTCAAAATCTTTGAAAGTCATGCGTTTCGGCGATAATATGCGTGAAGTTGCCGTTACCGAAGGCGATAAGGTTGAAGTCCAGACTAAACTCGGCTGGCAGGTCAACACATGGCCGGTCGGTGCGCTCGTTGATGAAATGAACGCCGTTACAGAATCCGAGATTGACGCACTGATGGACGAATATAAAAATCTTTATGATTTTGCAACGAATGACATTGAAACAGTACGCTATCAGGCACGTGAAGAGATTGCAATGAAAAAAATGTTTGACCGCGAAGGCTGCAAAGCATTTTCAAACACGTTCCAGGATCTTTACGGAATGAAACAGCTTCCCGGCATTGCAACTCAGCATCTGCTCGCGACAGGCTACGGCTATGGAGCTGAAGGCGATTGGAAGGTTGCCGCAATGACAGCGATAATAAAATTTATGACGGAAGGTCAGTCCGGCGGCAGCGCATTTATGGAAGACTACACCTATCATCTTGTTGAAGGACATGAATACAGTCTCGGCGCACATATGCTCGAAGTCTGTCCGTCAGTAGCGGCTGCGAAACCGAGAATCGAAGTCCACCCGTTGGGAATCGGCGGCAAGGAAGACCCTGCAAGGCTTGTCTTTGAAGGACACGCTGGAAAAGCCGTTGTCGTAAGTCTTGTCGATATGGGCGGAAGACTGAGATTGATCTGTCAGGATATTGAATGTGTCAAACCCATAATGCCTATGCCGAATCTTCCTGTTGCGCGTGTAATGTGGCGTGCAATGCCGAACTTGAAAACAGGACTTGAATGCTGGATACTCGCCGGCGGCGCACATCACACCGTTCTCTCTTACGACGTTGACGCTGAACAGATGAGAGATTGGGCGCGTATCATGGACATTGAGTTTGTTCACATCAGCAAAGATACAACGGCTGAAAGTCTTGAACACGATTTGTTCCTGTCCGACATTGCGTGGAAGCTGAGATAAAAAATCATGTTAAAAGATTTACGCGATGCAGTTTACGAAGCCAACATGGAACTTCCGAAACGCGGGCTTGTCGTTTACACGTGGGGGAACGTTTCAGGCGTTGACAGAGATAAAGGTCTCGTTGTCATAAAGCCGTCTGGTGTTGAATATGAAGATTTAACGCCGGATAATCTCGTTGTCGTTGACTTTGACAATAAAATCGTTGAAGGCAAAATGAATCCTTCTTCCGATACGAAAACGCACGTTGAGTTATATAAATCTTTCCCGTCAGTCGGAGGGATTGTCCACACACACAGCTCTTACGCTGTCGGCTGGGCGCAGGCAGGTCGCGACATTCCCTGTTACGGCACAACGCACGCGGATTATTTTTACGGTGCTGTGCCCTGCACGAGAAATTTAACTCAAGAAGAGGTTGAAGGCGATTACGAACTCAACACAGGAAAAGTCATTGTGGCAACATTCAGCGAAAGGAAACTTGATCCTCTTGCTGTGCCGGGCGTTATATGCAGATGCCACGGACCGTTCACATGGGGAAAAAATCCCGCGCAGGCTGTTTATCACGCTGTCGTTCTTGAAGAAACGGCAAAGATGGCGATGTTCACGCTCTCTATTGACGCAAACGCGGCTGAAGCTCCAAAATATGTTCTGGACAAACATTATCTGCGCAAACACGGACCGAACGCATATTATGGACAGGGAAAAATATCCTGATAGAATATCTCTGAGTTTCAGGCAAAAATCCGAAACATGAAACTCTGAAATTTCATCTTTCATCTTTTTCTTGCTTTCACAAAAAACAGAAACGTTCCATAAATTTATTTTTACGGGAAGTTTCTGAAAAAAATTTTAAATTAGGGAGGCTTTTTTATGAAAAAATTTGTAACACTCGCGCTCGTTCTCGTTCTTTCAATGACCGTTTCGTTCGTTGCATACGGCGATGAATTTGAAGGTCTTGAACCAGCAACAATCATTATGGCTGACGGTGCTGCCAAAGGCGCTGTAGGCAACCTCTGGGCGGAACTTTTTGCACAGAAACTTTCGGAAATTACAAATTACAAATTGACCGTAAATTACTACGGAAATTCCGCTCTCGGCAGCGATACGGACATCATCACACAGATGCAGGCTGGAACGGTTGACGCATGCGATATGCAGTCAATGAACGTTGTTTCATTCATTCCTCAGCTCGGCGTATTTGAACTTCCGCTTGTTTTTGCAAAATATAACACGGCAACGATTGACAAAGTTGTGAAACCCGGCAGCAAATTTTTTGACAGGCTCAACGAATCGTTCAGAAGTCGCGGCTTTGAACTCATTGACTATTTACAGGGCGGAACTTACCGTGAAATGTCATCGAACGTTCCCGCAATAACCCTCGCTGACTTTCAGGGCATAAAGATCCGTACGCTGACTTCAGAGTATCAGGTTTCTTTCTGGAAGAATCTCGGCTGCATTCCTACACCGCTCGCATTCACAGAGCTTTACACGGCTCTTCAGCAGGGTGTTGTTGAGGCGGAAGAAAACGCGATTGACACGCAGGTAAATTCGCAGTTTTATGAAGTTCAGAGATATTTGATTCTTACACATCACGTGCTTTATGGAAATCTTCTTTACATGACAAGCGCGAAATACAATTCGCTTGCTCCTGCGTATCAGAAAGCCATTCGTGATGCGGCTCTCGCGGCTTCAGCTGAACTCCAGCCGAGACTTAAGGACATCAATGACAATGCACAGAAGGTTATGGTCGCGAACAGAGTCGAAGTCATTGAGCTTCCAAACGAAGTCGTTGATGATATGATCAGAGCGACTGAAGAAACGAACCAACTTATCCGCAGAAACATCGGCGATGAAATCTGCGATCTTCTCATCACAAGTCTTGCTGAAGCTGACAGAGGCTATTAATCGTTTCGTGAGATTTTGAATTTCAAAATGAAAGACACCGGCGGAATTTAAAAACCGGTGTCTTTTTTATTTCACTTTATTTTTTTTCTTGTGAATATGAAAATAACAGCTGCGAATATCACCAACAAAATCACAGGCACAGATGGAAAAAATCCCGAATTACAGCCACCCATCAACAGTGCCAGAAGCAATTTTCCGAGATAAAAGCTGAAAGGTTTGCCGGCATCCAGAAAGCCAATCATTAAAAATTCTTTGACGCCGAATTTCGTCATCTTTTCTCCAGAAAACGTGAAAAGCTCAAACGTATTAAGAAGACCATTTATAAACGCAGGGTTGACTTCCTCTTCAAGCGGTTTCAAATTCATATCTTCAACTTTTACGCCGTCATCGTTCAATGCATAAAATTTGTAACTGCTGATGTCTTTGCTTTGAACTTCTTCCCATGCATCGTCAGGCAACGTTATCGGAAAAACATAATAGCCTTCCGTATCAACGCTCAATGTAGGGAGATTGGCGAAAATCTCATGATTGTCTTTTTTAACGTATTCTTTCATTGCTTCGGTCGGTTCAAACGGACTGTAAAGAAAACTCCGGCTGAGATATTTCAAATTTTCAACGGGAATCCCGTAAAAGTCCGCTATGTTTTGCGCTGTTTCCGTTTCAAGCCTATCTTGGGGATTTTCTTCTTCAACATATTTTCCTCTTATTGTTGAAATAAGTCCGGCATTCAATGTATTAGCTTCCGAAGAAAACGCAACGTAGAATTTTCTGTTTTCCGGCACTGCGTCAATGTAATTAAAATTTTCGTCAATGAAAATTGATGTTGTTCCAAATCCGTAATCAAGCGCCTTCATATCTCTGGAGTCTATCGCAAAAGCAGTACCGTCGAGCAACTCGCCCGGAGCTACATCATCGCTCAAAGTACAGAACGCGACATAAAAATCATGGTTATCTCTGTCGCTGCTGACTGCCGGAGCTTCCATGACAGGAAGCATAGCCCC
>CAJODX010000069.1:0-5802 GCA_905233295.1 uncultured Synergistales bacterium
GCCGCCGTGTGTGAATATGTTAATTTAAAATTTTATTTTTTAATTCAAAAAATTTTAATAAATCCGCCGGAGACGCGTTGTTTTGAGCCATCTTCATTTGAATTTTACTGAGAAGATTTTTCATTCGTCTTGTGTTGAGCATTCCGTAAAGATTTTTCCACTTTTCCGCAACATTTTTGCCCTCAAGACTTCTGCAAAATTCTTCACCGCGTTTTATGAGCGCGTTTCTCTCCGTATCTCCCGTTGAAAGCCATAACGAAACGAGAGTGTCCGGATTTTCTGTCAAAATTGACAATGCCGTATCGCGTGCGAGTTCACCTTCAAGGATTTCACAGGCTTCTGAAATTTCTATGCTGAGACGGCATTCCGGATAATTGAAAAGCATTGCGCAGAAAGCCGCTTCGAGAATTTCATAAGAACGCGTGAAAATTTCGTCATTGTTCACAAAATTTATTTTCAGATTTTGCGCATCGCCTAGCAGAATTTTTTCAATTTCAGTCGGCGGTATCATCGTGAGTTCACTGAGTTTTGAACGGTACGGCGAAATTTCATTTATGTTCAGCCGCGACAGATTTTCAAATAATTCTTTCGTTGCTGCCTTTCGTGTTTCAGATTTCCCCAGAGCAGGCGCGAGAGTGTTGATCTGCTGCAAGACGAGAGGCACTGACTGGAAAATAACCTTTTCAAAATCTTTCGGAGAATTTGCGCTTAAAAATTCGTCAGGGTCTTTGCCCTCAGGTATGTTCATAACATGAACGTCAAGTCCGTGTTCTGACAAAATATACATTCCGCGCAGAGCAGCATTCTGTCCTGCTGAGTCGCTGTCATAGCAAATGTAGCAGCGTGACGAAAATCTGGCGAGAAGATCAGCCTGTTCAGCTGTCAGAGATGTTCCCAAAGATGCCGCTGCCTCGCCGAATCCGTTTTTATGAAGCCTTAGAGCGTCCATATAGCCTTCGACTAAAATCGAACGGTTTTTCTCTTTTATAAATCTTTTCGCTTCGTTCAGCAAATATAAATTTTTTCTTTTGCTGTAAATTTCACCTTCCGGACTGTTGATATATTTTGCCCCTTCGCCGTCAATGAGTCTTCCGCCGAACGCAATGACACGCCCGGCAATGTCTTTGACGGGGAACATTAATCTTCCTCTGAACCTGTCGTAAAGTCCGCGATTTCCCGGAAGACTTAAGCCAGAATCTAAAAGCTGTCTGTCTTTTACGCCGAGTTTGCGAAGATAGTTTGTAAGGCTGTCCCACGAGTTTATGCTGTAGCCGAGCGAAAATTTCGCAATGTCGTTTTCATCAAGATTTCTTCGCCGCATATAGGCACGTGCCGCACCGCCTTGAACGCCCGTTAAATTTCCAGTGAAAAATTTCGCCGCAATATCAAGAATTTCGTATAAAGATTTTTCTCTGTTGCTTCGTTCATTCTGAGAAAGCTTTATTCCCGCACGCGCTGCAAGAAGAGAAAGAGCTTCAGAAAAACTCAAGCCTTCCGTTTTCATTACGAAAGTGAAAATATCTCCGGCAGCCTGACAGCCGAAACAGTAATATGTCTGTGTATCAGTGAAAACATGAAACGATGGAGTTTTCTCATCGTGAAAAGGGCACAGCCCCATAAAGCCGCGCCCAGAACGTTTTAATTTAACTCGCTCGCCGATAATATCTGAAATATCAAGAGCGTTTTTAATTTCTTCGTAAATTTTCACTTTGATTTTGATATTAACTCCTGCTCGAAGTTAATATATTATAATAATCTTTGAAAAATATTTTTCCGGGAGATATTAATTTAAAATGAAAAGAAAAATTTTAATTGCGCTCACAGTAATAATTTTGCTTCTGCCCTGCGTCTCGTATGCTGACGAAGTGAATGATCTTCTGAATTTTTACGTGAAAAAATTTACGCCCGAAAAAGCCACGCTGATAATTTCGGACAAACCTGATGCAACAGGTCTTTTCAGTGAAGTTTATATGAATCTCAAAGGGGTTGTCATTGATAAACTCCGCATGGATTCTCTGGTCGTAAACATGCGCGGCGTTCAGTTCAACGAGCCTTCCGAATGGGCAAAAGGAAACGTTGAATGCAAAGACGCTATTTCCGTTCTTGCTTCGGCAACTCTTTACGAAAGCGACATCAACAGGTCAATCGAAAATAAAAATTTCGGCAAAAAAGACGAACACTGGCACGACATGTCAATGAAAATCACTCCGGATGGACTTGGCGGCAAAGGATATTACAAATATTCTTTCCTTGATATTTTAATCGAGATTGAAAGCAAATTGAAAATCGTCAAAGGCAAAGAGTTATGGCTCGATAATCCTCAGGTAAAAGTCAACAAACTCGATCTTCCAGATTACGTTACTAAAAAGGCTCTCGGAAAAATTCAGCCGCTCGTAAACCTCAAAAAATTTCCGCTGCCTCTGACGCTTCACAAAGTCGAACTGAAAAACGGCAGTGCAACTCTTTCATCAAAGAAACTTCCGCAGCCTTTGAAAAACGGACTTACATACACCTACACGCGCTAAAAATTTTTCATTATGAACAGCATTGATAAAAAACGTTATTTCTGGGTGATAATTTCGGCGATAATTCAGGGGCTTCTGCTCGGCGTGTATGCTATTGCGCAGTCGGGACCTCTGAAATGCATGCCGCTTACGGTAATTTTTTTAGTGCCTTTTGTATTTTGGCTTTCTCAGGAACATTGGGGGCGAAGACTTTTTAATTTTCTTTTCTGGCTGGGTATTGTCCTTTTAATATTCTGGATTTACAGACTTTGGTCATGGTATTCGCCGGTCGGAGGAAATTTTGACGTTGTGCCTTCACAGAAATCCGATTTGATCCGCGTCAGTATGACAGTGTTTCTGTTAATCCCGTTTTTTCAGTGTCGAATGGCGGCATGGAGCTGGAAATTTCCGTACAGCGAAATATTTTTTCAGTTCTGCAGAAATTTATTTTTGCTCTTTCAGGCTTCAATAGTCATCGCGGTGTTTTGGGGTCTGCTTGTAACGGCTGGGCTTTTATTTGACATTGTTGGGCTTGAATATATTCCGTTTATGATTTTCAATCCTTTAATAGCCGTGCCGCTGTCAAGTCTTGCAATAGCGATTTCGATTTCAGTCGCAATAAAACACCCCGGCATAGATTCTCTGGGGCGGTGGATTTTGTCAGTTCTTGCGTGGTTGCTGCCGTTTTTTTCCGTTTTGTCGGTGATGTTCCTTCTGTGCCTTCCGTATTCGGGATTAAAAACTTTATGGAGCACTGGTCAGGCGAGTACATTAATGCTTTTATTGCAGTTTGGAACGATAATTTTAGCCAACGCTGCGTGGCTTGACGGGAGCAAACCTGCTTTCAAAAGTCCAGCTGTGAATTTTCTCGCAAAAATTTCGCTTCTCTGTCTTCCTCTTTACACAGGTCTCTGTTTTTATTCAGTCGGACTCAGAATAGAACAGTACGGACTTTCAACGGACAGAATACAGGCGATGTTCCTTGTAGTCGTAACGGGAATATGGGGCTTGGGCTATGCCGGTGCGGTTTTGCTGAACAAATGGTCTGCTGCGATAGGAAAGGTCAATATGGCTTCGGTTTTGTTTATGGCTGTTATCGTAACAGCAATGAACTCGCCTCTGCTTGACCCTTACAGACTTTCGGCTTTCAATCAGGCTGAAAGGCTTCAGTCAGGACAGACTGCGCCGGATGAATTTGATTATATTTACACGCGTTTCAATCTTGGACGTTACGGCAATAAAGTTTTGGAAGAACTCAGCAAAAACGGTTCAGACGCAGTAAAAAAAGGCATCGAAGCGGCGATGTCCGTAAACGCTTCAGAATATGCGATGTATCTTATTAACAGCGTTCCGCCGGAGACTGTACGGCGTTCAATCGTTTCGCAGGCAAAAGTCTTTCCGAAAAACTCAAGACTTCCTGACGAATATATAGAATATTTCGTTGATGAATGGGGCGGAAACTCCGGAACGTTTCAGAACGTTACGAAATCCAGTGAGCTTTATTTCGTTTTCATTGATGTTGAGCGCGAAGGCACGGGAAATTTGATTTTGTTCACAGCTAATACCGGGACTGTATATAAAATAGATTCTGAAAATTTTTCAATCGAGCCGGAATTTTTGGGAACGCTTCACGGAATGTTTGACACCGAAGAAATTTTTTCTCATGGAATCGAAACTGTTGAACCTGAATTTTGGGATATAAAAATCGGCGGAGAGGTTTTTCAGATTGTGAATTGAAGTTTTTTGCCTCGTGCAAAGATTAATTAAAATTAAAAACGTCCGATAAAATATCTAGGATTATACATAAAGAACAGGAGGTTGAATTTTTATGGCATCTATGAGTGTATCGGGCGTTGTTTCCGGCATGGACTGGGAAGGTATGATCGACAGCGTTATCGAATCTGCACAGAAACCAGCACTGGTTCAGGTCAATAAACGCACGAACCTTGTAAATAAAAAAAGTCTGTTCGAGGAAATGAAAATTACCATGAACAGTATTCAGACTTCTTTATCGCCTTTGAAACTTCCTTCGACTTACAAAGCAAAGGAAATCGAAATTGAACGCGTAGATACAACAGGCTCATATAAAGGAGTTCTGACAGCAACAGTAAACGCTGATGCCGAAGTCAACGTGTATGATCTTGAGGTCAAACAGCTTGCACGGGCTCAGACAAACAGGTCAAAGCAAATCAATTCATCAACTCTTAAAAACACCCTCGGAGGAATCGAAAGTTCAAAACTTTATATCAATGCTGGCGGTCAGAAAATCGGAATCGACGTTTATGATTCAGACTCGCTCGACTCTTTAAAATCCAGAATTAACACAACTCTCAAAACTTTAAGCGTTCCTGTCGGCGTTACGGCTTCTGTTGTTGACAATAAACTGATCCTCAAGAGCGACTACACAGGTCTTGGAACAACAAGCGTTACAGGCACGGCAAGCCAGAGATATAACTCAAGCGGCTACACAGACCTTAGCACGATTATAACGGACGCAGACTCAGGCTCAAGCGTCAATATTGTTGTCGATGAAACGAACCTTGACAGCCTCAAAGTTACAAGCGGCTCGACAAGCTATTCGATTCACAAAGATTACGAAGTCGTAAACAATCAAATCCGCTGGAAACAATACGAAGACACCGACAACGTTAAACTCGGCGAGTCTGTTTCAGTGTCCTACACCATGGGCGCGGGCGATGTCTATACAAAGACAGTAACACGCGGCTCTGATGATTCTGATACGGTAGATTTCGGTTTCGATCTCATTGACAAGGGAACTTTGTCGCAGCGAATGAAAATCACCGGCAACAAAACGACTTCAACGACAACGACTGAAGAAAGAGCTTCCCTTGATGAAGATGAATCAGTCGGCACAACGACCAGCACCGAAACAACTCAGGATGAAGACGGCAACGATATTACTACAACGACAACGGTGAAAATAACTGAAGTCAATGATGATACGGGAAATTATTACAGCATTGCAACAACGGTATCTGTAACTAAAACGACGAATTTTGTTTACGGAAAAGATTTCACGTATTCAGACGGCAAGATAACGTGGCTTGAACCTGAGGAAGATACAACAACGACAAACGAGCCTGCGTCCTACACAATCAGCTACGATAAAACGACTTCGACAAATTATTCGGTTACGGGCAACAAAGCCGAAGAAGAAACCACTACGGCTTCAACAAAAGAGCCTGATACGTACAGCGTAAAAATAATCAACACAAATTCATGGAATTATTCAGCGTCAACAACCGGCTGCTGCGCCTGATGCGGATGCTCGGGGCCA
>CAJODX010000069.1:5814-6264 GCA_905233295.1 uncultured Synergistales bacterium
ATAAACATAGATTTTGATGCCCTGAGCGCGGAATACGCAAAGGCAACGGGCCATGCACTGAAAACACATACTATAACCGGAAGCGGCACTTACATTGACCCGGATGACGCTTATCTCCAGAATTTTACTATCAATGCAGGCGGAACAACTTATTACTACGGCACTGATTTTGTAATCAGGGAAGAAGACGCAAGCACCAACAAGTACAAAATTACTTGGGGCAACACGACTTCCAGCGATACGATTGATATTTCGACTGCCGGCGGAGCAGTGAAAAACTATGCCTCTTACAAAGGCCTGACAGGCAGCGTTCGTAAATATCCGTCAAACGGGACTCAGCTTGAATTTTCTTTTGATTACAGCTATGAGGAAACTCTTTCCGGCAAAGTCAGCAAGACCGACAACGACAAAAGGCTTGAAACAGTCTTCGGCGAAACGATTGACCCGTCA
>CAJODX010000070.1 GCA_905233295.1 uncultured Synergistales bacterium
AAGAGAAGCTTTATCAAAAACAGGATAATGAGAATAAATTGTCTCAAGAAGTTCTTCAAAAAGCTCATCTTTTTCTGTGCTGGAAAGATTTACAACAATCGTATCTTTTGGAAAAACTTCACCTAAAACCACAATAAATCCCCTAAAAATGTATTGACTATAAAAATGCTATTTAAGGCACAAAATAATAAAGGAAACACCAATCAAAGCAAAACGATTAATCAGCGTTTCCTTAGCGTTATTTTAGTTTGAAGCAGGCTCTGTTGAGAGCTGATAGTTGTTCCAAAAGACATTGCCGTAATTTTCGTCCATGTTTGAGACTCCTTTTTATGAAAAAATTTTGCACTGCGTGGTTATGTGGTATGCAGCTACGATTTTTTTATTTTAGGATAAAAAACATGAAAGTCAAGTTTATGGTGCTTTTTTATAGCTGTAAACGGCAGCCATAGGACTTAAACCAAAACTTTGGAGCTGGATCAAAAAACCGCCACCTTTGCAAGCGGCGGTAGTTCATTTTCTTATTTCTTTAAAAGATTAAAGCACTGCAAGTGCGACAAACGCAAGGATCACTGACAGGAAACCGAGAAGGGTCTGTCTCTTATAAGCAACGATAAGTCCAAGAACAGCTGCGAGTGTTGCAAACATCGTTGTGTGCGCAAAGAATGCCAACGTTCCAAACGCAACGCCGATAACTCCGAGGACAATGAACTGTGCCTTTGAAACCAAAACTTTCTGTCCGGGCGTCAATGCTCTGTCATCAGGTGTTCCGAATTTTTCTTCGTAGTCATCAACGATCCGTTTAAGAGTTGCAGAGAGGATTAAAAGTCCGAGCAGGTTCGGCAGAGCCATCAAGCCGTTGAGAGTGTCCGAAATGTCCCAGATATTATTGAGGAACTGGTTGCCTTCAGCTCCAAGGAACTGTGAGCCAGCCGCGCCTATAACGATCATTGCTATCCACAAAATTTTCATTATGGGCTTTGTCCATACGCCGAATAAATATGTGATTGCCGTTTCAGCGTACCAGTACCAGCCTAAAATTGTAGTGAACGCAAATAATAAAAGCCCGATTGAAAGAATATATTTTCCGGGACTTCCGAGAGCGTTTTCAAATGCCTTGAGCGTAAGCTGCGCACCCGTAAGTTCAGGCGAGCCTGTCAGCGTTCCCGTTACCATTACAACTAGAGCTGTCATTGTGCAGATTACGATAGTGTCCATGAAAACTTCAAAAATTCCGTAGAAGCCCTGCTGAACAGGATGCTCAACGCTCGCTGTGGCGTGAACCATAGGAGCTGAACCCATACCGGCTTCATTAGAGAAAACACCGCGTGCTATACCGCGCTGAACAGCCTCTTTAACTCCCCAGCCAGCCAATGCTCCGGGCAAAGTTTCAAGAGGATCATTAAAAGCAAGATGAACGGCGTTTGCGACTGCCGCAGGGATTGCAGAAGAGTTCACGATTAAAACGTAAATCGAACCGAAAACGTAGAAAATCGCCATGAAAGGCACAACGTAGGTCGTAACGGTTGAAAGGCTCTTGAGTCCTCCGATGATGACAAGAGCAACAAGGACAGCCATAACGACTCCGCTGTAAAGATGATTAACTCCCCAGCCCATCGACATCGCTTCAGCTGCTGAGTTTGCCTGCGTTGCCGCTCCGATTCCGAATGAAGCTAAAAACGCAAACAGCGCGAACAATATCGCGAGAAGTTTTCCGATGACTTTTCCAAGTCCATGTCCGAGAGCATCGCTAGCACCGTTCTCAAGAATGTACATTGTGCCTCCGCGCCAGTCTCCGTGAGCATCTTTCTGTCTGTAGTGAACAGCGAGAGTAACTTCGGCGAATTTTGTACACATTCCGAAAACTGCTGAGATTAACATCCAGATCATAGCTCCCGGACCGCCGAGATGAAGGGCGGTGGCAACACCGGCAACGTTTCCTGTGCCGACTGTCGCAGCCATTGCCGTAGCCATTGCGGCGAACGATGAAATTGATTTATCTTCGCCGGATTTTTTTCTGAAGCTGAAAACTTCTGATAAAGACGCGAAGAAATATCTGAACTGCGGAAGTCCAAGCAGGAGTGTCAGATAAACTCCAGTGCCTACAAGCAAGATTAAAACGGGCGCACCCCAGACAAAGCTGTTGACGATCCCGTTGTAATACATAATCGTGTCCATTATGCTCTGCATAAAAAATTACACGCTCCTTAAAACTGCAAAAATTTTCGATATATTATACACGATTATATTTTTTGTTATACTTGAGATAAAAATTTTTTCAAATTTTCAAAAAAGGAGCTGCTCTTCACCATGAACGATTTTGACCAGAGACTTTCGCATTATTACGATGAATTAAAATGGCTTTATTTTGAACTCTACGGCAATGACAGACAGGCTTTCGATTATTTTTGCTCAATGCTGCGGAAATCCTGGAGCGAACGCAATGACACATTAAAAGAACTCGATCAGGCGCGCGAAAAAGTTCCAGACTGGTACGCAGGCAATGACATTCTCGGCATGATGATGTACACGGAATGTTTTGCGAAAAATCTCAAGGGAGTTAAAGAACATTTAGATTATATTCAGGAATGCGGCGTGAGTTATCTTCATTTAATGCCGCTGCTTGATACTCCGAAAGGACGCAGCGATGGCGGTTACGCTGTATCTGACTTTAGAAAAGTCCGTCCCGACCTCGGAACGATTGAAGATCTCGCCGAACTTTCAGCAAAATGTCATTCACTGGGTATCAGCGTTTGTCTTGACTTCGTTATGAACCATACGAGCGAAGATCACGAATGGGCGCTGCGGGCAAAAAAAGGCGAGAAAGAATTTCAGGACAGATATTTCTTTTTCGACAGCTGGGAAATTCCTGATCAGTTTGAGAAAAATCTTCCCGAGGTTTTTCCGACAACAGCACCGGGAAATTTCACGTTCAACAAAGACTCCGGCAAAGTCGTAATGACAACGTTCTATCCGTATCAATGGGATTTGAATTACAGAAATCCTGTTGTCTTTAACGACATGACAGAAAATATGTTATTCCTCTGCAATCAGGGTATTGACATTATAAGACTTGACGCTGTGCCTTACATCTGGAAAACTCTTGGAACAAACTGCAGAAATCTTCCGCAGGTTCATACTCTTGTGCGAATCATGCGTATGGCTGCTGAAATCGTCTGTCCGGGAACTCTTCTGCTCGGCGAGGTTGTAATGGAGCCTTCAAAGGTCGTGCCGTATTTCGGAACAGTTGAAAAGCCCGAATGCAACATGCTATACAACGTTACGACAATGGCAAGCACGTGGCATACTGTTGCAACACAGGATGTGCGTTTAATGAAACATCAGCTTGCGAGTGTCTTTGCTCTGCCGAAGGAATATGTTTTCCTGAATTATCTTCGCTGCCATGATGATATAGGCTGGGGACTCGACTACGATTTTCTCAGAAATTTCGGATTCGATGAAGTTGCGCACAAAAAATTTCTGAACGACTATTTCAAGGGAGATTTCAGAAATTCCCCGTCTCGCGGCGAAACTTACAACGACGCTCCCGAACTTGGCGATGCAAGAATGTGCGGAACGACGGCTTCTCTTTGCGGACTTGAATCTGCCAACAGAGAAAAAGCCATAAAACTCGACATAATGCTTCACGCGTTTTTATTCACTCAGAGCGGAATACCTGTTTTATACAGCGGAGATGAAATTGCACAGCTCAACGATTACAGCTATCACGATGACCCTGACAAAAAAGAAGACAGTCGTTATATTCACAGGGGAGTTTTCAAATGGGAAAATGCTGCAAAACGTGAAGACCTCACAACGCCTGAAGGAAAAATTTTCAACGCCCTTCATAAAATGATAACACTGCGCGACACTCAGTCAGTGTTTTCAAATTCAGCCGACACGTGGCTCATCGAGACAGGCAACGATCACGTACTCGGCATCGGAAGATATTACGGCGAAAAAACGCAGAAAGAAAAAATGCTTGCGTTCTTCAATTTCAGCTCTGAAGCTCAGACTTTCACGCCTGACGAACAGCTCGAAGGAATGTTCAGCTACAGCGATATGATGACAGGGCTGTCTCATAAAGGCAGGGAGATAACTCTCGAAGGCTGCGGTTTCATGTGGCTTCTGGCAAATTTATAATATTTTTGTGCAAGCCTCTCACTGATTTAATTTTAATTGTGGGAGGCTAAAATTTAAGCAAAAAAATTTTTTATAAAATTTCACAAATTTTCACTTAACAAAAGACCGTGCCTGAGTCCGTTTATGCTGACGGTACATTCCTGAACTCTCAGCATTTCCAAAGCCGCGAAAATTATGCACGCACTGCCTAAAATAACATCAGCGCGGTTCGCAGGAAGACCGATTATATTTTGCCGTTCACTCAAATTTAATGATAGATACATTCTGATCTGCTGTGATATGTCGCGCATTGTAAGAACACTGCCGTGAAGTTTTGCAGGAACAAAATTCTCGCAGGCAAATTTCACGCTTGCCATCGTTACGACACCGCCGCCGACCCCTATAATTTTTGCCGGAGAAGTCCGCGAAATAAATTCGTCAATTTGATTTTCAATGAAAAGATTTTTTACATAAATCAAAGCTTCATCACAAAAAATTTTTTTTATGGGTCTGTCATGGATATTGAAAAATTTTTCCGAAAGATTCACCGCGCCGACCGGAACGCTTTTTATTTTATTTACAATGCCCTCAGAGCCTGAAACAAATTCTGTACTGCCGCCGCCGCTGTCGAACATTATTAAATTTCCGTCCGTGTCAAAGCCGTCAACAGCTCCGCGCCACGAATATTTTGCTTCGTCTTCGCCCGAAAAAACGTGAACGTCAAGACCCGTTGCATCTTTTACCATTTTTATAAAATCCTGAGCGTTTTCAGCCGTTCTCAACGCCATTGTGCCGGCAAGAAAAATTTCCGCGCCGAGTTTAGATGCTCTGCGTACCATTTTCGTTATCGTACTGCAGGATATTTTCATGCTGTCTTCGCTGAGAAAACCTGTTGCGGACATTCCGCGCCCCAGTCTTACAACTTCGGTTTCGTCCCTGATGACGCGGAGTTTTCCCGAATCGACATGAGCAACGCGCATTTTGACAGAGTTGCTGCCGATGTCAATAATTGCCTTTATCATCGCGTCTTCTAAGAGATTCCTGAAGGACAAAACAAAACGCTGTTACAGGGATTGTCAGCAGCAGCCCTAAAGTTCCAGCGAGTCCCTGAACGATTTCCTGTGCTATGTAAGGATCATTCATAAGTCCTGAAATTTCAACACCGGCACTGCAGATTAAAACAGCCATCGGCAAAGAGCTTCCCATATATGCGAGAATTAAAGTGTTAATCATGCTGCCTAAAACTTCGCTGCCGACATTAAGTCCCGCAAGCAAAAGCCTGTCCAGAGGAATGTCGCTGTCGTAATCGACAAATTCAGACATTGAAGCCGTAACCGAAACCGCAACATCAAGGACAGCTCCTATCGAGCCTATTAAAACGGACGCAAGCAAAATTCCGCGCATATTCAAACCCGGCAAAGTCGAAGCAAGAAGAGCGGAACCTTCACCGGCAAGCCCTGAAAGCTGCCACGCGAAAACCATTAAAGCACCGAATAAAAATCCGCAGAGTGCGCCGCCGAGACTTCCGAGCAAAGCCACAAGCATATAACGGACATGATGAACAACACATAAAACTGTTACAGTCGCAATTATTAAAACAGAAGCAAGAGCAAGAGTAACAGGATTCCAGCCGTTCGTTACAAGAGGAATCATCGTGAAAATCAAAACGGCGATTGAAGCTC
>CAJODX010000071.1 GCA_905233295.1 uncultured Synergistales bacterium
GAAATATCGTTTTAAGTTCGTTCTTAAACGCTATAAATTTCGTAACGGGGACAAGTTTTCAAATAAGCGTTCCCGGCGTCGCTCATGACTTATTAAGCTCGATTTTAGATGTCGTAGCTTCAATATATGGTCAAATGGGTGATACTGCACTGCTCGTAAATACTGAGTTAAGCGTCGAGGGACTTGAGGAGGGGCGAAAAATATCTGGACAAATAGCTCTAATCCCCGACCCTGAAGCTCTTGACATGTTATTAGAAAGATTGAAGGTGATGTAATGGCGGAACAGACTTTAGTTTTAGGAATGGCTGATTTAATGGTCGTGCCTGCCCCTGTGAAACTCGTTACGCTCGGTCTTGGTTCATGTGTGGGTCTTGTTGTCTTTGATACTTATGCAAAAGTTGCCGGTATGGCTCACATAATGTTGCCTGACAGCCGTGGCCTCAGAGGTTCGGAAAAAATTGGAAAATTTGCTGATACTGCAGTTCCTGCCTTACTCGAAGAAATGTTAAAGAAAGGCGCGACACGTTCACACATAAAAGCCAAATTAGCTGGAGGCGCGCAGATGTTTTCACTTCCCGGAGCCAGTGCTGATTTTCTTACAGTCGGCTCAAAAAACGTCTCGGAAACTAAAGCTAAACTCTTGAAATTCGGAATAGCTTTGTTAGCTTCGGACACAGGCGGCAATAAAGGACGCACAATAGAGTTTTCAACGTCTAACTGGATGCTGAAAGTTAAAACGCTTGGCAAGGGAGTAACTGAAATTTAGAAAAACAGTTAGGAATGAGAAGTTAGGAGTGAGAAAAGATTTCTAATTTCTAATCCATAATACCTAATTGAAATTCATTTTAGGAGTCGAAATGACCTCAGAAGAAGAAAAAACATTATGGGAAGAATTTTCACGTTCGCGTTCGGCACAAAAACGTGATGATTTAGTCTTGAAATATCTTCCGTTAATTAAATATGTCGTTAGCAGAATGGCCGTAACTCCGCCGCAAGGTCTTGATTATGAGGATTTACTCAGCTTCGGCGTTTTCGGTTTGCTTGATGCTGTAGATAAATTTGACCCTTCAAAGGGCTTTGTTTTTCAGACTTATGCAATTCCAAGAATACGCGGCGCAATCCTCGATGAACTTAGAAAATGCGACTGGTATTCACGTTCAGCCCGTGAGAAAGTACAAAAATTAAATAAAGTCATGGAAAAAATCCTTCGCGACAAAGGCGAGATCCGCGACGAATGGGTCATGGCTGAAATGGGCATTGACGAAGACGAATATTTTGAAATTCAAGAGTTAGCAGGACGCGGCTTTATAACTTCCCTCGATGACACTACGCCGCTTGAAGACGGCGATGTCTCTGTTGAAGCAACGCTCGCAGACGACCGCGAGGGAATTGAAGAACGAATGGACGAAGAGGCAGAGCGTCAAGAGTTGGCTGAAGCCTTAGCACAGCTTCCGGAACGTGAAAGAACTATGCTGAGTTTATATTATTATGAAGGTCTTAACCTCAAAGAAATTGGCCGTGTCTTAGGTGTTACCGAAAGCCGCGTTAGTCAAATTCACGGCAAAGCCCTTTCAATGCTCAGGGCTATTATGAAAGAAAAGATGAATATATAAAATGTTTGAAAAAGATAATTTCTCTCTTGAAGCTAAGCCGGACGGAATATATGTGTCGTGCAAAGAGCCGGGCTTCAAAGAAAATGATTTATACGCATTTTTAAAAGAATATGGAATAATACGGTATGATTTCAAGGCTATCCGGCAGTTTGTAAAGGACGGAAAGACGGTTAAAATATGTCCCCGCAGTCCTGCATTAGAAAAAGACGCGAAAATTCTTGTAACTGTTTCAAAAGATAAAATGACGGCTATGGTAGCTATCGATCCGCCTTTTTTTTCAAAGCCGTGGCCTACTGAAGAGGAAATAAAAAAATCTCTTGCTGCTAACGGTGTGAAAGTCGGCATAAACGATGACTCTATACGTTCCCTTTTGGCACGTCAGCTTGCGAATGAACCCATAGCCGTAGCTGAAGGTGTTCCGCCCGTTGAAGGCAAAGACGCTTATATAGAACTCCTCAAAGATCCTGACAAACCTTTTGAAGTCCGCGATGATGAAAAAATAGATTTCTGGAGCAGAAGCACTATTGTAACAGTTCACCCCGGTCAGGAAATTGCAATAAAACACCCTCTTGAAAACGGAAAAAACGGCGTTGATGTTACAGGCGCGGTAGCTAAGGCAAAACCCGTTAAAAACGTGGAATTTTCTTTCGGGGAAGGTCTTGCGCGCGATGAAGAAAACAGCCTTTTATTGATAGCAACAGCTGAAGGACAGCTGAAGAAAACCCAAGGACGGCTCGCAGTTCTGCCGGAGCTTGACATTCATCAGGATATTGACTTCGGTATAGGCAGCATAGATTTCACCGGTGCGGTAAAAATTCACGGTGCTGTCCGCGAAGGATTTCACGTTGTTGCACAGGGGAATATTGAAATTTTCGGTCCTGTTGAAGGTGCTGACATTGACTCGCAGGGAGTTGTCGTTATTCAGGGCGGCATTCGCGGAATGGGCAAAGGAACAATACGCTCGAGCGGCGATATAAGTCTGAATTTTGCTGATCAGGCTACTATCAGAGCAGGCGGCACTATTCTTGCTAAAAACGCGGTGCTTCACAGCCATCTATATGCACAACGCGCCGTAATGGCTCTCGGAATGGGAAAAAAATCTCAGATTGCCGGAGGACGTATCGAGGCAGGTCTTGAAGTCTCCTGCAACATACTCGGATCTGAAATGGGAACAAAAACCGAAGTTGTCGTGGGACTTCCGCCGGAAATGCTGGAGAAACGGAAAGTTTTCACTGGCGAAGTCAAACGTTGCGAGGAAAATCTTGAACGCCTTGAGCCGAATTTAGCTCTCTTGAAAAAACTCGAAGCTTCAGGACAGCTCGATGATAAAAAACGCGCAATGATGATGGATTTAACGAAAATGAAATTTCAGCTTCAGGCGGCACGCGACAGTATGCAGGCGGAACTCAACGCGCTCCTTGAACAGCTTGAACTTGTTAAAGACAAAGGCATCGTAAGAGTAAAAGACGTTTGCTACGGCGGTGTTGTAATTACGATCAGAGGACTTTCATACATCGTCCATGAACCCTGTAAATTTACGGCGTTCATAGCTGATGATGAAGCACGCGCAATAAAACTCGTGCCTTATGACTATATGGGAGGACGTTTGGGAGGTTAGAAAAAATGCAGCCTGTTAGTATGTTGATGTCAAATTTGAACGTTGAAGCAAACACTCATCACGCTCCGAACGCAATGGCTGTCGCGCAGGACACAGGGCAAAGTCAGGAGATTATCAGAGAGGGCATTAAAGTCGTTCAGACAGTGCAGGCTAGTGAAGCGGCGGCTCAGGCTCAGAGAGTTCACAGAAAAAATGAAAATGATGAACAGGAAGGTCAGAACTCACGAAACCGCGATACTTTTGAGCATACTGAAGAGGAAAACAAAAACGGCAATACACTCCTGATACGTGAAAATAAATTTGAAAACAGCGTAAAGAGCAAAAAAAATTTTGAATTTTACGCGTAAAATCATGTTTGCGCACACAAAATCACGACGGGATTGTTTGCTTTCATCAGCGTTAAATCACCGTTGAGAATTTTTGATGATGTTACGGAAATCTGAGTTGTTTCAAAATTTTTCATGTTTTTCATCAGGTTGTAAGCCTGATTGAAATTTTCCAGCGTTACACACGCTGTTACAATGCGCACGGAATTTTTAATTTGTATCAGCGCGTCAAAAATTTTGGGCAGTTCTCCGCCGCTTCCTCCGATGAAAACGTGAGTCGGTGCGGAAAGATTTTTTATAATTTCACTTGCAAGCCCTAAATGAATCTGTATGTTGTGCAGATGAAATTTTCCGGCATTTTCAGCAACTAAATCTGCGGCATCGGGATTTTTTTCGATTGCATGAACTTTCATCGAAAGATTTTCGTTTGCCGCACATACGCTGACAGAGCCTGACCCCGCGCCGATGTCCCATAAAACTGAATTTTCCGTCAGTTCGAGTTTTGACAGTATCACGGCTCGAACGTTTTCATTTGTCATTACAATATTATTTTTCCGTAAAAAATCTTTATCGCCGGGATGTTTCTTGTTAAACTGGTAAACATCATTATTTTTTATCAAAATTATTGAAAGCTCAGGGAAATTTTTATCCAAAAAATCTTCGGGTTTTCCTTTCAGAAAAATTTCGTTTTCACCGCCGAGATTTGAGCCTATAAAAATTTCGGCATCATCAAAATTTTTCAATTTATCACAAGCCCATTGAGGCGAAAAAACTTTATCGCAAAATAATATTGTACGTTTATTCCTTTCAACGGTATTAAGAAATGCGCCAACGTTTAATTCGCGTCCGTGTCCGGAAAAAATTTCCGCGTCATTCCATGTTTCGCAGGCACGGGCACATAAAATTTGAAGTGAACTCAGACCGGGCAGGACTTTTATATTTTCATCAGGAAAAAATTTTTTTACCAATGGCAAAAGGCTATACAAACCTGCATCACCTGATACCAAAATTAAAATTTTTCCGGCTTCATTTTTTATTTTAGTGAACGTATCGTTAAAGTTATCAAGCTGAATTATTTTTTTATCATTCGGAATTAAATTTACAAATCTTGAATTTGATACAATGACATCGGCTTCGTTAATTGCATTTTGAGTCTCAGGCGTTAAATGTGCCTTTGAACCTGTTCCAACACCTGCGACAGTGATTTTATTCATCATAAAAACTCCCTAAAATTTCTCCGGCGGAATCTATAAAAAAAACATCAAATTTTATTTTATTAAACGTTCTTTCAGCGCATTTTTTTGAAATAATCCCCGCAATATTATTCCATACAAAGTCAAAATTATTTTCGTGAATAATTTTTATTGCTTCATTTGTTGTATTTGAGTTGAAAATTTTCGTTACAAGTCCGCGTTCTGCTCCTGCCAGTGCAAGATGAGTGCAAAGAGCTTCAAGTCTTCCGTCTGAAATTTTGTTGTGAGTTATGAAAGAGCCAGCCGCAACTTTTAATAATTTTCCCGGATGTCCGCAGATTTTGATTTTATTAAAATTCAGCCGCAAAGCTTCATCTATGACATATCCAATATAATTTCCGGCTTGTATAACGTTGCGTGTTGTAAGACTGAAAATTTTTCTCAAAGCCTTTTCGCCTGTGAATGCAAATGTTAGATAAACATCTCTGAAGCCGAGAGCATTTATCATATTTAATTCCAATGACAAAGAATCCAGCAATGCTTTTTCGTTCATTGGCTTCACAATTCCAGATGTACCTAAAATTGAAAGTCCGCCTGTGATGCCGAGACGCGGATTAAAAGTCCGTTGTGCGATTTTTTCACCGTCTGGAATTTTTATTGTAATCTTCACTGAATTTTTTGGAATTATTTCACGTACTGCAAGCTCGATCATTTTTCGCGGAACAGGATTGACCGCCATTTCACCGACAGAAATTTTCAATCCCGGTAACGTTACCGTACCAACTCCGCCGCCGTTTTCAAAAAAAATTTCTCCAGTACCTTCAAGCATTTCAACACGCGCAAAAATTTTTATACCGTTGGTTACATCGCTGGTATCATCGCCTGAATCTTTGATGACACTGAAAAAATTTTCGTCTTCGCGTTCAATTTTCAATACAAATTCAAGACCGTCAAGATTTTTTACTGTAACAAAATCACAAATTTTTTTATCAGTCAAAAAAATCGCCGCCGCAGCCGCACACGTCCCTGTGGTAAAACCGAAACGCATTTTTTAATTTATACCATACAAAAGCGCATTTATAATCGCACACGCAACGGTTGTACCGCCTTTGCGTCCGTGAGCGATAATTTTGGGGACTTCGACAGTTTCAAGCATTTGTTTTGCCTCAATGACGTTTACAAATCCAACCGGAACACCTATTACAAACCCCGGTTCAGCTTCACCGTTTTTGATTAACTCACAAAGTCTTATCAATGCTGTTGGAGCGTTGCCTATGGCGTAAAATGCATTCGGAAAATTTTTCACCGCATGTTCGATGTTTACGATGGAACGTGTAACACCACGGCGTTCAGCTTCATTTTTTATATTTTCATCGGCAACATTGCAAATTATTTTCAATTTGTATTTTTTGCTTATGCCGGCAGCCAGCATTAAAGTGTCAGTTACGATTACAGCATTGTTTTTGAGAATTTCCCGCGCAGTTTTCACGGCGTTGTCAGAAAAATAAAGACTGTCAAGAAAATCAAAATCAGCAGTAGCGTGAATGACACGTTTAATCAACGGCAAATTTTCTTCAGCTCCAGAATATCTGCCGCCAATCATGCTTTCTATTATCCGCATACTTTCCTGTTCTATTGTTTCAGGGCGCATTCTTCTCCGTTTTCGTACAAAATTTCAGGGTCAATGTCAATTTCGCCGTTGTTCCAGACTGTCGTGTGATAGTCGATATAGACAGCGTTAAAAGTCGATATATCAGCAAGAGGAGCATCAGCGTAAACAATTCCGTTAAGTTCATGCATGAAACGTCTCTCTGAAAATTTCACAAAAAGACTCGCGGAACCCGCGGTGAAGGACTGCAAAGAATCTCGTGAATTATCGTTCCGGAATTTTTCGCGGCAACAGGAACTAAATCTCCGTCAAAAATTACAGCGGTATCACCGGCGCGAACGTCTTTCAAATCCGTAACATCAGCCATTGTCATGTCCATGCAGATTCTGCCTAAAACAGGGCATAACGAACCGTGAATTTTTACGCTGAATTTATTTGATAAAATTCTCGGCAGTCCGTCAGCATATCCAATCGGCAAAACTGCGATTAAAGAAGCGCGCTTCAGCGTGTAAGTCCGTCCGTAGCTGACAGTCGAGCCTTTCGGAAGTTTTCTCACCGCTGTGATTTTGCTTTTGACTTCCATAACAGGTTTCAATCCTAAATCGCTGCCTTCGTTGCCGGTATCTGTTGACGCGTAACCGTAAAGAACGAGCCCGAAACGTCCCATGTTTAAATGTGCCTCAGGATATTTTAAAACTCCGACGCTGGCGGCTGTGTGGGAAAGTTCAAACTTCAAACCCAGCGAAAATAATTTTTCACGTGCGTCAAGAAATTTTTTCAGCTGAAAACGCGTAAAATCTTCGTCATCGTCAGCTGCGGCAAAATGCGTGAAAATTCCTTCGGCTTCAAGTCCCGGAAGCTCACAGAGTTTTTTTATTTCCGCGGAGTTTTTTTCTTTTTCAGACTCTGAATCCGCCCAGAAAAATCCAGTCC
>CAJODX010000072.1 GCA_905233295.1 uncultured Synergistales bacterium
AAAGTTTTCCTCAAAACATTTTTCAAAGAAAAGCATTCTCTTCATTCTGAATTTGTGAGCAATGCCGTTCTCGTTGCGTGCGTTGAAATGATACTGCAAAAATTTTTTGACAGTGCCGGGCATCGTAAAAATACCTCCGTGAAAATTTTTTCAGCAGAAAAAACGCACGACCATATTCAACGCCGGATTCTGTGTTATAATATTATTTAACAGAAGAGCAGTTGAAAAACTGACCGTGCGTTACTTTATATTTGCCAAAAAATATTTTAGCACAAATCTTCTGTTTTTTCATGTTGCCTTTTTTTAATTAAGAAAAATTTTTCAAAGTGAACTAAAATAACTTCAAAATCTGAAAAAATTTTTTCTTTTCACGTGCTTTCAAAATTTTTGTGAAAAAATTTTCCCTTCAAACATAACGTTGTTATATAATTTTTCGTTCAGAGGTGAATTTTTAATTTTGAATCAGGATTTTATGGAATGGCTTAAAGCTGACAGCACTGGCGAAAAAATTTCTGGGACAGGACTTCTTCTTGCCCCTGTGAATCCTGACACCCCATCTCAAGATAAAGACACTGAAAATTTTAATTTTGCCGAAGCCGAACTCAAAACTCCAGAAGAAAAAAACAAAGCTGAAAACTCTGAAAACGAAAATCTTTCTTCGGATATTTTTGAACCTGACGAACAAATTCAAGATGATTTTTCTGAAGAAGATGAAAATAAAGAAGATGAAGATGATAAAAATGAAGATGATTTTCAAAATTTTCAGGTTACAGAAGAATCTGAAATCGAACCTAAACCGGAAATAGAAGAAGAATCTGAAGAATATGACGATGAGGCAGAATCTGACGGCGAAATTCAAAATTCATGGAACGAAACAGCAGGCTTTGCCTTAAATCTTAACGAGCCGCCGCCAGAACTCTGGACTCGTATCAGCGAAAACGAATATGAAGATTATGAAGAGGAAAATGAAGACGAAGAACTCGACTATGAACAGGGAATGAGTCTTCAGGGTGCTGCGTATGTTCCAAAGTCAAAAAACAAATCTGAAGACGGAAAAAATTTCACAGAAAAGCTTCATAAAACTCTCAGAGGACGAAAACAAAAGGCTGAACAGCTTCGCGAACAGGAAGAAAAGAAACCTCATCACCCATACCGTTCACGTGCTGTTATAATTTCATCAACGCTTTTAATGTTGCTGGGCTTTGCGTTCTTGGCTTTATGGCTTATTCAACAGTGGACTCCATCGAAGATTAACGAGCGGGCAAATGCAAAACTTCAAAACGGAGATTACGAAGGCGCAATGAATTTATTTCAGCGCGGCTATAAACGTTATCCGTATGTTTTGACATTTTTGACAGGGCTTGCGAAGTCTTCAGAGCTCGCCGGACATATTCAGACTGCAAACGCGGCTTGGGAGGCTTATATAAATCTTCTTCCCGATGATGACATTGAAAATAAAACTCTCGCTCAGCTTGAATTAAGTCGAATTAATGGGAATGAAACCTCAGAGAATAAAAAAGAAGAAGACACAAAAGAAAAAGAAACTCCGCCCGAAGACCAACAGACTTTGACTGAAAAAAAAGAAAAAGAAAAAGAATCTGGAGCGCACATTTCTTTCACATTCGATGACTTCCTGAGAGAAGGCAATGAAGCTTACAACTTAAAGCTTTACAACTCTGCCGTAATTTATTTTCATCGCGCAATCGAACTCAATGGCAGTGATGTGAGAGCATATATTGGGCTTGCGGCATCTTACAGAGCGAAAAGAATGTATTTTGACGCTAAAAGGATTCTCGATGAAGCCAGACGAAAATTCAAATGGAATCCGACAATCGAAACAGAATTAAAAATTTTGGAAGGGGAATAAAAAATTTTGATACATGAAAACGTTGTCAAGGCAAACGAAATTATCGGCAATGACGCTGTGAAGGCTCTCAAACGCAGAGGCTTTGAAGCTGAATATGTTCCAACAGGCGCGGACGCTCTCAGGAGAATTTTGGAGATTATTCCTGTGTCGGCTTCAGTTGGGATTCCCGGTACTGTAACGGTAAGAGACATCGGCGCACTTGATGCACTTAAAGAACGCGGCAATATTGTTTATCAGCATTGGGGAAAAATGACTCCGGCGGAAACACGCGAGGCAAGATTCAAAGAAAATGAAGCTGACGTTTTTTTAACGAGCGCGAACGCTTTGACACGCGATGGACAAATCATCAACATTGACGGCACAGGCAACAGAGTAGCCGGTATGGCATGGGGGAACGGACTTGTTTTGTTCGTGATAGGCATCAACAAACTTTCCTTCAGTCTTGAAGACGGCATCAAACGCGCTCAGGCTGCAACAATCCCCAACGCTATAAGGCAAAATGTTGAAACCGCCTGTGTCAAAGCCGGACATTGCGTTCACTGTCTCAATGAAGACAGCATGTGCCGAGCAATTTTGATTTTGAATCAGGCTGTCAAAGGCAGAAAATATCACGTCATCATCGTGGGCGAAGATCTGGGATATTGAACTTGAGTGAAAAATTAAAATTTAAAAAATAAAAAACGAAAGGAAGATGTAAAAAAAATTATGAGTGATTTCAGCATTGTCGATGTGCTTGACGATGACAAAAAAATTTCATTGCAAAATTTTTCGGAAAATTTGCCGATGAAAGATACTCCGAGAACAAAACGCGAAATAGTTTCAAAGGTGGCTTTCCTGTTCGGGGTTGAGGATAAATATTTCGGTATTGGTCAGAATGAAAATGTGAATCCGCAGTTTTACAGAAGCGTTTACGATGAAATGAATCTTGATAAAGAAGCCCGCATAGTCAGAAATCTTTGCAGAATCAGAACAAAAATTCAAAGAAATTTCAAAGCAATCCTGATAGAAATGACCTCCGACATTAAAAATCTTGATTCAATGCCCGATTTAATTCCTCAGGATGCTCTGAAAACTCTCGAAGATGACGGCATTCAATTTGTAAGGGCACGGCGCAGACTCGATGAATATGTTGTTGATGTTCACAATTATCTTTTGCCGCACGTTCCGAATTGTCAGAAATTTTTCTCAGACTGGATAAAATGGCAGTACATCAGAAATTTATTTTTCATTAATAAGGGCAACACCACCGAAGGCAACAAGGAAGCCGCGCGGGTTTATACGGAATTTCGGGATTTATTTCCGTATCAGTCGTTCATAAACTGGGAGCCTGATGAAAGCGACGGAAATATTCTGCGTGATGATGCAAAATTTCTTCCGATTTTATATGAACACAACAGAGACAGATTTTATGACATGAGCAAAGTTACCGAAGCCGGTGATGCTGCGTTGACTAGTCCCGAAGAATTTTTTGCAGCCTCGCAACGTATCATCATTGCCATTGACTGCGAGAACGCCGACCCGTGCAAAGTCATCGGGATAATGAAAGATTTAGAGGCTAAAGGAATGACTGAAAAAATCGCAAAAATTCTGCTCGTTGATGACGAACACACCTCTTCTCAATGGAGGGCACTGAGACGCAGCGAAAATCTTCCTCTTGAATATTATCTCACTGACAGAGTAAAAGATGAAAAATCCGCCGTTGATGTTGCGTTGACGATAAAATTTTACCGCGATATTATCGAGAGCAAAATGTCGGGCAATCCTGTTGACGCCGCGATAATAGTTTCAAGCGACTGCGATTTCTGGCCTTTGATTGAACTTACTCCGGAAGTTAAATTTCTTGTGATGCTGGAATATGACAACTGTTCGCAGGCATATTATCAGCGACTTCAGAACAACGATGTGCCTTTCTTTTACATTGATGAATATTTCACGTCCGGTAATCTTGAATTAAAAACCGAAGTTGTTTTGCAAGAGGTCATTCGCGAAATTGAAGAAAATCATTTGAGCAAATTAAATTTATTTTCCGTGATTAACAGAGCCTTGTCGAAAATCGATCTAAAAATGAACGAAACTGAAATTTCGCAGTTCATTGAAAAATATATCGCGAATATGACTGTCGGCTTTGCCAAAAACGGAAGTGCTGTCCTTCAAAACAAACCTGTTCTGAAATATTAACTCAAATTTTTAAGGAGTGATTTTTTTTGAAAAAAATTTTTGTGTTTTTATTTTCACTTGCGATAACGTTCGCACCGTTTAGCGCATCTGCGTCTGACATTTCAACAAAAATCGGCATAATCGGCGCAATGGATATTGAACTCGAAACTTTGAAACAAGCCGCCGAAATTTCAGACAAAATTACACGAGCCGGCATGGAATTTTGCGAAGGTAAGCTTGGAGATACCGAAGTCGTAATCGTCAAGTGCGGAATGGGAAAAGTCAACGCCGGAATATGTGCGCAAATTTTAATCGACTTATTCAACGTAACCCACGTCATTAACACAGGCGTAGCAGGTTCACTCAATAACGCTTTAAATATTGGCGATATTGTCGTAGCCGTTGATATTGTTCAGCATGATTATGACGTAACACCGATAGGTTTCAGGAAGGGTGAAATTCCCTACACCGGGCTTGTGGCATTTAAGACCGATGAATCTTTACGCACGAAGGCTGTTGAAGCTGTAAGGAACGCCGCGCCTGGTATTCATGTTATCGAAGGACGAATCTGTACGGGCGATCAATTTATCTCGACGAAAGAACAGAAAGAAAAAATCATATCGTCCTTCGGGGGAGACTGCTGCGAAATGGAAAGCGGTGCGGTTGCGCAAGTATGCTATCTGAATCACGTTCCGTTCGTAATCATTCGCGCAATTTCTGATAAAGCCGATGCCACAGAAACGCCGGACTTTCACGAGTTTGAATCAAAGGCTGCCAAACTCTGCGCGGCTGCTACGGAGTACATGGTGAAAAATTTTTAGAAAGAAAACGCAGCTGATATAATATTCACGATTTAAGATTTTTCACTTCAAATTTTTAAATTTCAAAAGGAGGATTTTATTTTGAAACTTAAAACCGCATTATTATTAACGATGTTTGTCTGTGCGTTGTTTGCCGGTGTTGCAACAGCCGCAGGGCTTCCCAGCGTTGATGATCTCAAAGGCGCAGTCAAAGACACTGTTAAAGAAGCTGTCAAAGAAGGCGTAAAGGAAGCCATCGCCGAAGCCGCGAAAGAACCTGAAAAGAAAGAAGCCGACTTTCATATCGGTATCGTAACAGGAACAGTCTCACAGAGTGAAGATGATCTCCGCGGTGCTGAGTTAATGATTAAAATGTACGGAGACTCAGCCAACGGCGGTATGATTACGCACATTACATATCCTGACAATTTCCCTTCAGAGCAGGAAACAACGATAAGCCAGATTGTCGGACTTGCTGACGATCCTAAAATGAAAGTCATCGTTGTTAATCAGGCCGTTCCGGGAACAGCGGAAGCCTTCAGAAGAGTTCGTGAAAAACGCAGCGATATTCTTTTGCTTGCAGGCGAACCTCACGAAGATCCCGCTGTAATTTCAGAGGGTGCAGACATTGCGACTCACACTGACCACATTGGAAGAGGTTACACAATTCCTCTCGGTGCTAAAAAAATGGGCGCAAAAACTTTCGTGCATATTTCATTCCCTCGCCACATGAGCTATGAGACTCTTGGACTTAGAAGACAAATTATGGAAGAGGCTTGCAATGATTTAGGGATTAAATTTGTATTTGAGACAGCTCCGGATCCTACAAGCG
>CAJODX010000073.1:0-5615 GCA_905233295.1 uncultured Synergistales bacterium
AGGAATAGCTGACGAGTGTCAGATTCAGGTTGCCTACGCAATCGGTGTCGCAGAGCCTGTATCACTCAACGTCAACACGTTCGGAACAGGAAAAATCAGCGATGAAAAAATTTCAAAGCTTCTCCGCGAACATTTTGACTTCAGACCCGCAGCGATAATCCGCGACCTCGATCTGAGAAAACCGCAGTACAAAGCTCTTGCAGCATACGGACATATGGGAAGAATTGATTTACCGAATTTGCCGGGCTGGGAGAAAACAGACCGCGCAGAAGCCTTAAAAAAGGCAGCCGGAATTTAAAAAAATAAAAAATAAAACGGGAGCAGACGAAATTTTTTATTTCCACGCTCCCGTCAAAAAATTTTTGCTTCAGTTCAAAACTTTTTCCGCAAATCTGTCAAAAGCCGCAAGCCCCTGAGAATCCCTCTTGTAAACTCCGCTGTCCTTCAAGACCTGTGCGAAAACATGTCCGACTTCATCACGCAGCATTGTTTTAACTTTTTCTTCATCTGTCAAACCGCTGTATTTTTCTCTGAGATTTTTATACCAGACCTCGTGAATTTCAAGCTCTGACGGGAGAGAATTTTTATTTTCGAGCCACGCAGCCTGAATTTTTTCGAGTGCCGGTTTCAATCTCGCAGGCAGAACAGCAAGTCCCATAACTTCAATTAAGCCGATATTTTCTTTTTTAATGTGATGAACTTCGGCATGAGGATGGAAAATTCCAAGCGGATGTTCTTCGCTCGTTCTGTTGTTGCGCAAAACTAAATCAAGTTCAAAATTTTCTCCTCTGCGTCTTGCTATCGGTGTGATCGTGTTGTGGTCTTCGCCGTCTGAATGAGCCAGAATACCAACGCTTTCATCTGTCCATTCACGCCACGCTGAAAGAATTTTTTCCGCAAGGTCAACGAGTTTTTTCGGATTTTTTGAGTTTAATCTTACCGCCGACATCGGCCATTTTATTCTTCCTGCTGTGATGTCTGAATCTTTGAGCGGATAATTTTTCTCGACAGGTGCGCCGTTCATTGCAAAAACGTAACGTCCGCCCTGATAATGATCATGTGAAAGTATCGAGCCGCCAACGATAGGCAAATCAGCATTGGAGCCGACAAAATAATGCGGGAATCTTTCAGTGAATGCGAAAAGATTTTCAAAAGTTTTGCGCGAGATTAACATCGGCACATGATTTTCATTAAGCACGATACAGTGTTCATTATAGTAGGCGTAAGGCGAATACTGAAAATACCATGTATGTCCGCTGAAATTTAACGGAATCAATCTGATGTTCTGACGCGCCGGGTGTCCGTGATGACCGTAAAAGCCTTCATTTTCTCTGCATAAAAGGCATTTTGGATAGCCCGAAGATTTCACAGCGCGTGCCTTTGCAATGTCGCGGGGATCTTTTTCGGGTTTCGACATGTTGATGGTGATGTCGAGATCTCCGAACTCCGTTGACGTTTTCCAGCAGATATTTTTCGCTGTTCTTTCGGAACGAATATAATTTGAAGAAACTCCGAGCGCATAAAAATAATCCGTTGCTTCAACAGGTGAAATTTTTTCGAGCGAATGAAATTTTTCGATAACATCAGAAGGTCTCGGCGTGAACACTCCCATTAATTTCGTGTCTAAAAGATCGCGTTCGGTTTCAGTGTTTTCGATTAAATTATTTTCAGCCGCCCAGTCAAGAATTTTCGAGAGTATGCTGTCGGGAGATTTTGAAAAATTTTCCTGCGCAGATAAATCTTCAAATTCAAAAAAATTAAGTCCTAATATTCCAATGAGCGAGTTTGCCGCCCATACTCTGTCTTCGGGAGTGATTAAAGAATGATGAAGAGCAAACGCAATTAAATTGTTAAGTTCATGGTTGATCATAAAAAAAACTCCTTTTCACTCGAGAATCATCGCTTTGTACAACGCCTTTATGCTCGTTTCAAAATCCTCATCGTGAACGCCTATGATGATGTTAAGATTGTCCGCGCCCTGATTGATCATCTGGACTTTGACTCCGGCATCGGCAAGAGCATCGAAAATTCTAGCGAAAATTCCTTTAACTGTTCCCATTCCGTCTCCGACTATCGCAATCAGTGAAAGATCTTTTTCAACCGTGATTTTTTCGGGCTGAATGGCATCTCTGAGTTCTTTCAGAATTTCTTCGCGTTTGAGTTCAAACATAGGATTTTTTACAACGACAGCGAAACTGTAAATTCCCGAAATATAATGCTCACATGAGATTCTGCGTTTCGAGAACACATTGAAAACTTTTTCGCCGATCCCGTAAAGTTTGTTAAGCCCGTTTTTCTGAATGCGGATGATTTTGTAATTTCTTCGTCCTGATATACACGCGGCGATTTTTCTGACACTGTCCTTCGGAAGTTCCATCGAAATAAGCGTACCTTTGTCTTCAGGGTGCTTAATGCTGAGAATGTTCAAAGGCACTCCTGAGTCGCGCAGGAGCAACATTGCGTCCTCATACACCGCTGCAATTCCCATGTAGCTAAGCTCTATCAGCTCGGCATACGTCATGTTCCTGACTTTCGCAGGCTGTTCGACAAATGTCGGGTCGGCAATATAAATTCCTCTGTGATTCGTCCATTTTTCATAGACACAGGCATTGACTGTACGTGCGATGAGCGCGCCTGTTGCGTCTCCGCGAGCCTGAGTCATCATAATCTGATTGCCTTCTAGATTGACATAGCCGCCGGGCACAACAGCGTTTTTATGAACAAGAAGATTTTTTGATATTGCGTTGAGCGTTTTAACTTCATCGAGAACTCTGTTTTTATTAAAAATGATTACGTCGGCAGCGTCAACGAAATCCCAGCCAAGATATGCCGCGAGAATTTTCGCGATGATATATTCGCCGCGGCTTGCAATGAAATCGCGTGGTTTTCCGAAAAGCAGATTTTTATTTATCTCGGATATTTCAGCAGCAATGTCGAATTTTATTCCAAGTCCGCTTACAATTTCCGTGAAACGTGTCTGAATATCAGCGAGTGTATCGCTGAAATTTTCACGTGATTCATATTTTGAATGAAGAATGTAAAGTAAGTCCCGAATCTGAATTTCATCAGGCGTAATTCTCCCGGGCGCAGAGACAACCACATAGCTGCGTCTGGGATCTGATTTTATTATTTCCGCAGTCCTTTTAATGCGCTCAGCGTTCGCCAGTGCTGAGCTTCCGAATTTTGATACTATAACATTCTCCATTGAAATTCTCCTTTTCTAAATTCTAAAATTTAAAAAATAATCTTTGGACTTGCTTAAAATTTTAACACGCGATTCACAAATTTGCGTGCGTGTTTATAATTGTTTTGTGAAATCAAGAAATTTAAAGGAGAATCAAAATTTGCTTGTAACTTCAAAAGAATTATTATTGGACGCACTGAAAAAAAAATACGCCGTCGGAGCGTTCAACGTTGAAAATATGGAAATGGTCATTGCTGTCCTGAATGCCGCCGAAGAAGCAAAATCGCCCGTTATAATGCAGACAACCCCCGGAACGGTTAAATATGCCGAAGTCGATTTTTATTTCGCTAACATAAAGGCAGCCGCAGAACGTTCAAGCGTCCCTGTCGTATGCCACCTTGACCACGGCAGCAGCTTTGAACTCGCCGTAAAAGCCTTTCATGCAGGTTACACCTCGATTATGATTGACGGGAGCAAACTTCCTTTCGAGGAAAATGTTTCATTGACAAAATCTGTTGTCGAAGTCTGTCATGCCGGAAATATTCCTGTTGAAGCCGAACTCGGAAGACTTGGCGGCAAAGAAGATGATCTCGACAACACGAAAAGCAAAAATCCGTTCACTGATCCCGATGAAGCCGCGGAGTTTGTTGAAAAAACGAACTGCGACTCTCTTGCCGTTGCTGTCGGCACTGCGCACGGAGTTTACAAGGGAGTTCCTCAAATTAATTTTGAAGTTCTCTCAAAAATTCACGAACGCGTCAACATTCCGCTCGTTCTTCACGGAACGTCTGGCGTACCTGACGAACAGGTTACGGACTGCATAAACCTCGGAATGTGCAAAGTCAACTACGCAACAGACCTGAGAATCGCCTACACTCACGGTGTGAAAGAATATATAAAAGGCAGTCCGGACGGTTTTGACCCGAAAAAATACGGTGCTTTCGGCATTGAAGAAGTTCAGAAATATGTTTTTCAGAAAATGCAGCTGCTGAAAAATCAAAAAAATATTTAGTCTAACTCGCAATTTAAGAAAATTATACGTTATAATCTTAGGCATTAAAATTCCATAGTAACAGGGAGGTAAATTTTTTATGTGGCTTTTCTTAGTATTCGTAACTCTGGTTTTCGGGGTTCTTGCCGGTCTTTACGCCTGGACGGTTTATCAGAAACTCGAAGAAACCCAGATCGGTCATCCGAGAGTTGCTGAACTTTCGGGTATCATTCACGCGGGAGCTATGGCGTTCTTGAAAAAAGAATACACGTGGCTCGCTCCGTTTGTAGGTGTTGTTGCGATTCTTCTTGTGTCGGCTCTCGGTCTTGGTGCGGCATTCGCATTCATTCTCGGTGCACTTTGCAGTGCTACGGCAGGATACATCGGAATGTATGTTGCGACAAATTCAAACGGCAGAACGACATTCGCGGCTCTTGCAGGGATTCTTGCGGCGGAAAAAACTTCACCGGCTGTTTCAGCTTCAGCAGATAACGATGACGCTCCGGTTGAAGCTGAGATCGCAGCTCCTGCTCCTGCAAAAGGTAACGATAACTCAACGGCTGCCGGCAATGCTCTTGAAGTTGCATTCTCAGGCGGCAGTATCGTTGGAATGGTCGTTGTCGGACTTGGCTTGATCGGACTTGCAATCGCGTATTTATTCCTCAACGATGTAACGGCTCTCACGGCTTTCGGAATGGGCGCGAGCAGCATCGCATTGTTTGCACGTGTCGGCGGCGGAATTTACACGAAGGCTGCAGACGTAGGTGCAGACCTTGTAGGAAAAGTCGAAGCCGGTATTCCTGAAGATGACCCGAGAAACCCTGCTGTCATTGCTGACAACGTAGGCGACAACGTAGGCGATATTGCTGGAATGGGCGCGGACCTTTTCGAGAGCTATGTAAGCTCGATTCTCGCGGCAATGGCTATCGGTGCGGTGTATTCATTCACGAAAGACGGCGCGGCTCTTGGACTTTGGGGAATAGGTTTCCCGATGTTCCTTGCGGCGTGGGGCGTTTTTGCTTCAGTTATCGGCTGCATGATGATTTCACAGAAAGCACCGTTTTCTGCTACAGTCCGTTCAATCGCCAAAAAACTTCCGGGAATGGGCGATGTTATCAAACGCATTGAAGACGGCGATGCGGCATTTGCTCTCCGTACCGGCACATTCGTTGCAGGCGGTCTGATGATTGCTGGAACATTTGTTCTGAGCGTCCTTTTCTTCTTCTCAAATTCTATCAGTGTTTTCCTTTCAGTTACATCAGGTGTTCTTGCCGGAATCATCATCGGAATCGTAACGGAGATTTACACATCGGGCGATTACAAATTCGTCAGAGCTGTTGCTGAATCTTCAAACACAGGCGCTGCAACCGTAATCCTTTCGGGACTTTCACTCGGAATGATGTCAACGGGTATTCCTGTTCTTTTAATCTGCCTTTCGAC
>CAJODX010000073.1:5781-7098 GCA_905233295.1 uncultured Synergistales bacterium
AATCACAGACCATCTTGACGCTATCGGCAACACGACAGCTGCAATGGGCAAAGGTCTTGCTATCGGTTCAGCGGCTCTTACGGCTCTTGCGTTGTTCGTTGCGTATTCACAGGCGGCGAAGATTGACAAGATTGACATTATGAATCCTTACGTAATCATCGGCTTGTTAATCGGCGGAATGCTTCCGTTCATTTTCTGTTCGCTTTCGATTGACGCAGTGAGCAAGGCTGCAGGCTCAATGATCGAAGAGGTTCGCAGACAGTTCCGTGAGATTACGGGCATTATGGAAGGCAAAGGCAAACCCGACTACGAACGCTGCGTAGCTATTTCAACACACGCGGCTTTGACACAGATGATCGTTCCCGGTGTAATGGCTATTGTTGTTCCTGTCCTTGTAGGATTTTTGCTGGGCAAAGAGGCTCTTGGCGGACTTCTTGGCGGTGCTATCGTTACGGGCGTTATGATGGCTCTGTTCATGGCGAACTCTGGCGGTGCATGGGACAATGCTAAAAAATATATCGAAGAGGGACATTTCGGCGGCAAAGGTTCATCGAACCACGCAGCTGCTGTTGTCGGCGATACAGTCGGCGATCCTTTCAAAGATACCGCAGGTCCTGCGCTTAACATTCTGATTAAATTAATGACAGTCGTAGCGTTGGTGCTTGCACCGCTGTTTTAAAATTTAATTTGAGAAAAATTTCGGGGGCGGAGAAAATCTGCTCCCGTTTTTTGTTGGCGGATTAAGTCAAAAGCTTTTTTTGAAATAGCTTCGAGAAGATTATATTTTTCGGCAAGCTCGTGAACAGATAAATTTTTTGTTCCTTCATTCACTGGAATATATGTTAAGTCGTTATCTCCGAATTTTTTCGGCGCGATTTTCAAAACACATTGCCACGCTGAATTTTTCAGCGCTTCATCGGAGTTCATTGAAAGAAAATTTTTTCTCTGAATTAAAATTTTTCTTGTTTCGGATATTATGCCCGACACTCCACAGAATGCCGCAATGATTCCCAGTGCCTTAACAGCAAACGCATCGAATTTATCAGCAAGCGTCAAAGAAAAAATTATTCCGGCGATAAAAAGAATAAAATACGGAAAAGTTTTTCGCAAAATCTTTTTAAAAGGATATAAAACAGCCCGCAACTCAGATTTAGCACGGGCTGTCTCAATTTCAAAATTTCTAAATTCTCCTAACGCCTGAACAATTTTCTCGCCGCTGAAATCCCGTATGTGAAGGGTATGGACTTCAAGAACGCGAAAATTCATCATAACGTTAAATTAAAGCATACTGCCGAGAGTTGAGAGCATTAAGCTTCC
>CAJODX010000073.1:7120-9903 GCA_905233295.1 uncultured Synergistales bacterium
GCGCCGCCCAAACGTGAAGAAATCTGAGCGAAAGGCATTAACTCCATTCTGTGAGCCGCTGAAAGGACCGCAACGTCTCCAGTGCCGCCCATGTTCGACATGCAAAGACCTGCCGTAATACCTGCCTCAACAGGATAGAAGCCGACAAATGCGCCGATTAATGCTGCGCCTATGAATGCGCCGATGCAGCTAAGGAAGCAAAGAAGCAGATATGTCGTTGAGAAACTTTCGATAACAACGTCAAGGCTGAGATAGCAAAGTCCGATACCAACCATCAGCATTGAAGATAAATTTTTCATTACAAACTGAAACCACTGATAGCAGCAAATTTCGACAGATTCGGGAAGAACGTTGAAAACTTTGCAGAGCGCAACAGAAATTATCATCCATGCATAGGCGTGAATGTTCACGGACGGAACTAATTTGCTCCAAACTCCGGCAACAATGTAGCCCCACGCAAAGAATGAAGTTGCCGCCAAAAGTCCTATGCCGAGATTCGTAACGGAAACTTTATCGCGTTTTGCTTGCATTTCAGGTGAAATTTCAAACTCTGCCGGATCATCATTTGCGCCTGTCTTCATCAAACTTCCTTGACCGTTGAAAAATTTTCCAGCTAAAATTTTTACCAAAATTCCAGCAAGAACGATTGAGGTTGCGTTCCCGATAGCAACAGCAGGATTCATTATGGAGATTGCCTGCTCTGCTGTCATTGTGCCGGAACTCTCAAAAATTTTGCTCAGAGGCACTGCGCCGGCTCCCATTCCGCCGCCCATGATCGGAAGCGCGATTAAGAGAATTGCTTTGACAACGCCGAATCCCGTTACATGTCCTGCGAGTGCGGCAAGACCGAAAGAAACTGCGATTGCTCCGAAGATTGCAGGAAAATAACGCGCCGCAGCCTTCACGAGAAGTTTTCTGTTCATTCCCAGAATCGAACCCGTTATCAATGCCGCGATGTAGAAATCCAAAAATGCTCCGGCAGGTTTAAAAAACGTGTCAATGTTTTTCAGCAAAGTCGCAGTGAAAGCCCCCTTGCCGATCAAACCTGAGAACATATCGAAAATTCCAAAGAAATTCACATAGCGGAGATAACCCATTCCGAAAATTATCACGACAGGTCCGCCGCCTAAAAACGTGTTTACGATTGGAAGATGATCGCCGAGTTCCTGTAAAATCGCTCCGCAGACGATCATAAACGCAAAACAGCCAGCCATTCCGGCAGGCAGAACTCCGAGCATTGCCGAAAGCAGAACGATTGCTGCAAAACACGCAAAATATTTCGGAGGAAGATGAAAAATTTTAAATCCTGATTCCATAGTGAAAATTCTCCTTTACAGTCTTGCAACACCGGATTTTCTCGCGGCTTCAGCAACGGCTTTTGAGACGGCAGGTCCGACTCTCGGATCAAACGCGGCTGGAATAATGTAATCCGGGCTTAATTTGTCAGGTTCAACAAGATTTGCAAGAGCATTTGAAGCTGCGACTTTCATTTCTTCATTAATGTCGCTTGCTCTGACATCGAAAACGCCTCTGAAAATTCCCGGGAACGCGAGAACGTTGTTAATCTGGTTAGGATAATCGCTGCGTCCTGTTGAAATAACTTTTGCACCTGCAGCCTTTGCCTCATCGGGGAAAATTTCGGGCGTTGGGTTTGCGCAGGCAAAAATTATCGGGTCTTTTGCCATTGAACGCACCATATCCTGAGTTACTGAGCCGGGAGCTGAAACTCCGATGAAAACGTCCGCGCCTTTCATTGAATCCGCGAGAGTTCCTTTCAAACCTTCGGGGTTTGTAATTTCAGCCATTTCGTTTTTAATCCAGTTCATGCCTTTTTCGCGCCCTTTGTAAACGATTCCTGTTCTGTCGCAAAGAGTTACATTTTTAACACCGGCTGAAATTAATAATTTCGTGATGGCGATTGCGGCAGCTCCTGCACCGTTGACGGCAACTTTGATTTCGCTGAGTTTTTTGTCAACGACTTTCAGCGCGTTCATAAGACCTGCGAGTGTTATGACTGCTGTTCCGTGCTGGTCATCATGGAAAATCGGAATGTCGCAGCGTTCTTTGAGTTTTCTCTCAATTTCAAAACAGCGCGGCGCGGCAATGTCTTCAAGGTTGATGCCGCCGAATGAACCCGAAATGTTATAAACTGTTTCAACGAATGCATCAACGTCTTTCGTTTTGACACAGAGAGGGAACGCGTCAACTCCGCCGAATGCCTTGAACAAAACGCATTTGCCTTCCATAACGGGCATTCCGGCTTCAGGTCCTATGTCTCCCAGACCAAGAACAGCACTGCCGTCCGTAACGACAAGACAGAGATTATGACGGCGTGTAAGATCATAACTCTTGCTGACATCTTTTTGGATTTCAAGACAAGGCTGAGCGACTCCGGGGGTGTAAGCGAGCGAGAGATCATCTTTTGTTGCGACGGGTACAGTTGCGATAACTTCGATTTTACCTTTCCACTGTTCGTGGAGTCTTAAAGATTCTTTTGCGTAATCCATGAGCACGAAAAACCTCCTGAAAAAAATTTTTGAAGAAATGAAACAAATTGAAAGTGTTTTTTATTATACACTGCCTTCTCTAAGCGGAAGATGAATTGAGTTTAATAACAGGAATAAGTGAACCTCCTTCGACTAAAGTCGAAGGCTTCGAAAGGGATAAAAATCCTCGTCCAAGAAGTTTGGTCATGCAACCCTTATTCTTGCAGGCGTGTCCACTTCGCCCCTACTGTATAGCCCTGTTATGGACACAGCATTACTTTTTCTTATTATGTTTAA
>CAJODX010000074.1 GCA_905233295.1 uncultured Synergistales bacterium
TTGAAACCGTTTTGCCGCAGAATATTCCCGAAGGACATTACATTGAAGGCGTTGAAATCATTCCGAAAGAAGTCGGCATAAAAGGCGCAGAAGATGACGTTGTGAAAATCGGTTCAGTCCGAATCACGCCGAGTGTTGAAGAACTTCAGGAAGGCGGCGAACGTCTGATGGCTGTAAAACTTTCACAGTCCGAAGCTTTTGAAGGCAGTGTTGCTGTTGAACCGGCGCAGGTGAGATTCCGCGGAAATTTAGTCAGAGGTCTTCCGCGCAAACGTGTTCCTGTGAACGTGAGACTTACGGGCAAACTTGATGAAGATTACGAAATACGAGCCGTTACGACTGACCCGTCTGAAGTTCAGATTGAGGGCAATGTCGAAAATCTTGCAAAAATCGAAACGATAGACACCGAAGTCATAGACATATCTTCAGCCAGAGAAAATCAAACTGTTGTCGCTCCGTTAAGACAGCCTGAGATTGAAGGCGTTTCGCTCGTAAATAATTCTTCAGTACGCGTTAATCTTCAGCTTGGTGAAGCACACGCTGAAACGATGCTGACAAATATTCCCGTTGAAATCACGGAGATCAGCAACCCTCAGGACTGGGAGGCAAGCCCCGCGAATGTTTCTGTTACGATAGAAGGCAGACCGTCTTTAATTTCAAATCTTTCACGCGAGGACATTAATATAAGAGCTTGCGTTGACATGACGAATATTTTCATGGCACCCGTAACGCTGCCTGTGAAAGTCGAAATATCTTCGGACGATGCCGGAAAATTCAAAGTTACGAGAATAGATCCGCAGAATGTAACGATAAATAATTTAGAAAACGGCGTAGATTTTTCTAAGTGATTTGACAGATTTAAAATCGAGGTGTAAAATCCCTGCTCAATGCAATTCAAATATATATTGTCCACATAAGCAATATCTTTTCTTATACCTTTCAGTAACAACAACCGCCGGGGAATCCAAAAGACCCCGGCTCGGAACCCTTCCTTATATTTTTTTATATTTAATTTTTTAATTTTGAGATGCTGAAGCGGAAATTTCTTTCACAAGATTTTCCATAAGATTAATTATCGCGGTATCGTTGGGCGAACTCGTTAAAAATCCCTCAGTCTGTCTTACAAGAAAATACAATCTGTCTTTCTGTTTCCGTGTCAGCAGATCTTCAAGTTCAATCAATGCACCGCGGAGTTTGCTGAGACGTTCGGCAGTGTTTTTATGTTTTGCGCGGCTTTTTTTCGATGACAGAACTCCGGCTTTAACAGCCGTTCCCAATGCGATTAAATTTTTATTAAATTCTGTTTTGGAATTTAATTCAGTAAAAATTTTTCTGACAACAGGAATTTCAATGCAGCCGCCTGTCATTATGAATTTTTCGGGAGCGTAGCAGTTTATGAATCTTTCAACAGTATGCGCCGCACGTCTGACGCTGAAAAAAATCAATCTTTCAAAATCTTCGCGCGTTATTTCAATGCCTCGCCACGTTAAGGAATCTTTTAACGAAAGTCCGCATTTGAATTTTTCTGCCTGTGCGAGCATTTCATTTTCTTTTATTAACGAAAGAGAAAATCTTTCACGCAGCCATGACGCAAAAATTTTGTCAAACTCCGAGCCTGATACGTCTCTGATGATTTCTTTGTCGAGAACTTTGCCGTCTTCAAAAAAAATAATTTCGCTTTTTGACGCTCCGAAATCGTAAACGAGAATTTTTTTATTTTTATCTTCAAGAGCGTTCAGGATCGCCTCGTCTGAAGATATTAAATCTATATATTTGAAGCCGGATTTTTTAGAGTTGAAAATCAAATCCTCACGCTGATGTCTGCCAAGAGAATCCGGCACGGCAACGACACATGAAAAAACAGGTTCGTCAAAATAAATTTCAGATTTTTCGCGCAGTGCCAGAAAATCAAAACCTTCAAGACTTTCAACGGCTTTATCTTCATATGCGAGTTTTGATGTGTGTGTTCCGAAGTCGATTCCTACGTTAGCATTCAAGTCTGTTATTGACATAGCGCAGTACCTTTGCTTTTAAAATTGCGTTTTCGCTGCCGCCATCGCTGCAAACTGCTTCGACATAGTGTCTTGTATAGCCTTTTGAATTTTTTTCAATTAAAATCTCGACTTTCCTGCCAAGAAAATTTCTCGCGTATTTGTCGTAGAGTTCGCGCCCGAAAGCAATCGCCATTGATGTCCGTGAAATTTTTATATCGTGATGAATTTTTCCCGGTATTTTCGCCGCAAGAGTCCCGGGACGTTCAGAATACGGAAACACATGAACGCGTCCGAGTCCGGCATCCTGCATGACTGTAAGGGTAGCGTTGAAATCTTTTTCTTTCTCGCCTGGAAAGCCGACAAGAATGTCGCTGGAAATATGAATTTTATCTGAGATTTTTTTCCGTGCATTATAGCAGAGTTCAACGAAATCTTTTGCTGAGTATCCGCGCCGCATTAAGTTTAAAATTTCATCACTGCCGCTCTGCAAAGGCAAATGCAGATGATGACAGAAAGCCTCACATTCGCTGAGAGCGTTCAGCAATTTTTCATCGAGGCAGAAAGGTTCAAGCGAGCCGAGCCTGAGACGTTTTAACTTTTTTATCTTTGAAACCTCGGAAATTAAATCTGCAAGGGACGAATCAATATCGCGTCCGTAAAGTCCGAGATGAATGCCCGTGAAAATGATTTCTTTCGTGCCGTTGTCGAGAAGTCTTTGAATTTCTGAAATTATTTTTTCTTTCGGTCTGCTGACGGGTCTGCCTCTCAAAAACGGGATCACGCAGTACGTGCAGAAATGATCACAGCCGTCCTGAATTTTCATAAAGGCTCTGGAATGTAAAACAGGCGAAGAAATTTCGAGTTCCTCCCACTGAGACTCGTACGGCGAAAAAATATCATGCGTCCTTAAATCAAGAAACGAATGCTGAGTTTCATCATTTTCAAGCATATCAATCAGCTTGTACGGCAAAATGTCTTTACCTTTACTGCCTGCGAGAATGTCAATGCCAAGTTCACACGCCGAATTTTTGTCAAGGCTCTGTGCCCAGCAGCCACATACAGCGACAACGCCTTTATCACCGAGAACGCGTCTTGCACGCCGTACAGCCTGCCGGCATTTTCTGTCAGCCTCCTGCGTTACGGAACACGTTACGATGACAGCGGCTTTATATTCTCCGTTGATGTCTTCAGTGATTTCAAAATCGTGAAATTTTAAAACTCCCGCGATGTATTCGCCCTCGCAGATACTTGAACGGCAGCCGAAAACGTGAATGAAAATTTTTCTGTTGCTTTCAGTCATTTTTTATTCGCCCGGTGCGTCTATGATGAAGGTCAAAGGTCCGTCGTTGATGATTTCGACTTCCATATCAGCACCGAACTCGCCGCAGGAAATTTTTTTAAGACCGAGAGTTTTGACTTTTTCGACAAAATAATTATAAATCCGTTCAGCTTCGTCAGGTTTTGCGGCATCAGAGAAGCCCGGTCTGCGTCCTTTTGCGCACGATGCGTAAAGTGAAAACTGCGACACTAACAAAGCTTCGCCGTCGATGTCTTTGAGTGAAAGATTTATTTTTCCTTCGGCGTCATTAAAAATTCTCAAGCCTGCCATTTTTTCAGCGAGCCAGTCAGCTTTTGCTTCATTATCGCCGTGAGTTACTCCGATGAAAACGCAGACACCCTGAGAAATTCCGCGTTTATCGTCTGTGTTGCCGTTTATAATAACGGAAGCGCGTTTAACTCTTTGTATTAATAATCTCAAAATTGTTTCTCCTCAAAAAATTTCTTTCGATTGTTAAATTCGCGTAAAGCGTTGACTTTTTAGATTATATCTCTCAATCGTTGACATATAAAGCTGTGGCATAATAAAGTTACCGAGGACATTTTTTTGCGGACTGCATTCACATAATGTCTTTAATCCAAGCGGAATAATATATTTGAGAATTTTCAGCACCCAAGCCATCGTCAGTAAAACTGTAAATACATTTATATTTATTCCCATTACATGTGTAAAGCTTTCCCGAATCCAGCGCATTATCTGATACAAGAATAATGTCAGGAGAAAAATTCGGATTCAGATTTTTTTCTTCGATTCCATTTCCCGAAAGAGTTACACATTCGATTTTTTTGCCCTGCGGAACCTATCTTGCAAGAAAAGGATACTGATATGTTCCCTCCAGACCGATTGTATTGTAAATGCCTTCGTCAATTATGCGCAGAAAATTATCACAGGCAACACGTCTTTGAGTTTGTGAATTTGCCCAGTAGCGTGCATATCTGGGGGAGCGCATGGCGTTCAACGCGACTGAGCTGTGAAATAAAAAGCTTGCCGAAGTGCAGATACCGCATTGAAATATCAACTCAAGAATCAGAAAATAACAGATTTTATATTTCAATGAATTTTTTTTGAAGCTATCGGTAATTTCTTTGAAAATATACACTATTGGGATGACCGCTATCACAAGAGATGAAATTAAAAGTCTGCTGCCCCACGGCTGCCAGCGTAACAGCGCAAGCATCACAAACATCTGCGCCAACATTATAAAAATCAGTCCGTTTATCCGTGTACGATGTCTTATGAGATATATAGGAAAAATAACTGCGGCAATCAGAAACAGCGGCGTAACTATATGTGCGCCAGCCAGATCCATGTGCAGAGAATATTTTACGCTGAAAGGCGTTGCAATAAAACTTATTTCAGGAGCATTAATATCAATCTTTAAAATTTTTTCAAGAACTGTCATTCCGCCTTTTATAAGTTCGTTATTTCGTTCAAAGCCTGCTGTGATTAAATTTTTTATTACATTGGCAAAAACATATTTGGGCGAAGACGTTCCAATCACAACGCCGCCTATATTGGTATTTGCAATAAAATCTCCGTTTAAGGCACTGTAATTTCTGTAAAATGTCGTGAAAACAATTAAAAATACAAAAATTAAAGAAACAAAACCCAACGGAATAATTTTAAAATCTTTATGAAAAATTCTTACTGATACAACGTAAAGAACAATCAAGGCGGCAGGAATGCAAGCATTTGTTTTCGTTATATAAATCAAGCCTGAAACAAGTCCAAGTAACATAAACTGAAAAAATGTGAGTTTGCTCTGATACAAAATTTCAAGCATAAGGTAAGTCAATATCATCAGATAAAATGTTCCAACCAGATCAACCTGCGTTGATAAGGATTCGGCACAGAAAATATTCATGCTCAGCGTCAATATACAGCCGAACAAGGCATATTTTATATTACAGCCAAGTTTCCTGATGATGCCGTAAAGCAAAAATATACAGCCGTAAGCTGAAAAATTCTGTAGCATATTCGCAAATAAATCTCCGCCTGTGAGCAAAAAGACATGAAGATTAATATATTCAGCAAAGACAGGCGAGAACAGCTGGCGAATTTCCGCAGTTTCATAATAATCCACGCTCTTATGCTGTATCCAGTACATAATTCTTGCGAGATGGTACGCTATTGAATCATAATTATAAGGCGTTGTCATCACGGCTAAAACAGTGCGGACAAACATAAAAAACGCTATAAAAACAATCATGGCTTTCACTGAATTTCCGTTGCCTTTATAAAGACATGCGGCACGCTTTTTC
>CAJODX010000075.1 GCA_905233295.1 uncultured Synergistales bacterium
GCACAGAGATAAAAATATTTTCGGCGTCCAGTTCCACCCTGAGTCAATTCTTACGCCGGACGGAAAAATTATTTTGAAAAATTTTCTTGCTGTGATTTAAATCCACGCAAATTTATCAGAAATTTTATAAAAAAATGAACATAAACGAAATCAGAAAAGAAATCGACGCGTTAGACGTGGAAATCAGGTCGCTTTTAATGAAGAGGCTTGACTTTTCCGAAAAGGTCGCCCGCACTAAAATTGAAGCAGGAGAACTCACGATTTTCCGCGCTGACAGAGAAGAGGAAATATTAAAGCGTCTCGGCTCTGAAGTTTCGGAAGACCGCAGGGCAGGTTATCTCGCCGTTGTCCGTAAAATAATGGAAACGAGCAGAATGTATCAATACGGGATAATGTTTGACAGCATTGAAAATTTATTTTCTCCGCTCGCTGAAAATCTTAATATTCAACCTTCAAACACCCGTGTCAGGGTCAGCCTTACGCGCGAAAACAGACCCAACGCGATGTCCTCGATTTTGAGCATGATAGGCGATTACGGCTTCAACATGGACAGAATGGAATTAATCAGTCAGGATTCTGAAAAAGTAACTTTTGAATTATTAATCATCGGAAACCTGAACGATGAAAAAATGCGGAAATTAATGTTCCAGCTTTCAAAAGAAAGCAAAAATTTTTCGATCATTTATAGCTATTGACTATTGACATTTAAAAAGTTGCAGTTAAAATTTTCATAAAATTTTAAAAATGGAGTCAAAAAGAATTTTGCGTAATATAAATCTTGTTTCAACCGAATATTTTGGATACTTTAGCCGCTGGTATTTTAGCGGTTTAATTCGCGTTCGGCTGAAATGAGGTTTTCGCAAAAAAACTTTGAGATAAAAACATAAAACTTTTGTGAAAAAACACCCTCTGATCGGTTGAACGGTCGGAGGGCTTTTTTTATGTTATGTATGGAAAGAGCGTAATTGAAAAATGATAACAGGAATAATCGGCTTGGGCTTAATAGGTGGCTCACTGGCAAAAAGCATCAAATCAAAAACTCCTCACAGAGTTCTGGCATCTGACATTGATACCCGAACAATGGCAGCGGCTAAAAACTGCGGAGCTTTTGACGAAATTTTAACGTCTGAAAATATATCGGAATGCGATCTGCTTTTTCTCGCTGTTTTCCCTGATAATGCTGTCGAATATATCAAAAATCATGCGGAAGAAATTTCAAGCGGCACAACCGTCATAGATTTATGCGGAGTAAAACGCGCCGTATGCAGTGAAATTTCAAAAATTGCCCGTGAACATGATTTCATATTCGTGGGCGGACATCCAATGGCAGGACGTGAGAAGGGCGGTTTTGAAAACTCAAAGGCTGATTTATTTGACGGAGCCTCGATGATTTTAACGCCGGAAAAAGATTTAAAAACGGAAGTCATTGAAAAATTAAAAGTTTTCTTTCTTGAAACGGGTTTCGGTTCAGTTACTTTGTCAACACCGGAAGAACATGACAGGATTATCGCTTACACTTCGCAACTTCCCCACATAATTTCAAGCGCGTACATAAAATCGCCGGAAGCCTTAAAACGCCGCGGCTTCAGCGCAGGAAGCTTCAGGGATATGTCGCGTGTTTCAAGCATGGATGAAAAATTATGGACGGAATTATTTTTACATAACCGCGATTTTTTGACGGGACAGCTTGAATTAATCATAAAAAACCTGAATGACTATCTTGATGCTTTGAAAAAAAATGATTCAGAAAAACTTGAAAAATTAATAAAAGAAAGCCGCAAGATAAAAGCTCAGACCATGCCGGAGAGTAAATCATGATTGTCAAAATTTCGCCGCATAAACTTTCGGGGACTGTAACTGCTCCCGTGTCAAAATCAGAGGCTCACAGAATGTTGATATGCGCGGCTCTTTCTGATGCTCCCGTAAAATTATTCATGGGCAAAAACACGAAAGAACTTCCGAACGACGTAGCCGCAACCGTAAAATGCCTTCGTGCGTTAGGGGCTGAAATATCTTTTACTGACGGAAATTTTTTGAACGTTACGCCGGTGGATTTCAAAAATATTCCTCAGAAAATTGAACTTGACTGTCAGGAGAGCGGCTCGACTTTGAGATTTATTCTTCCCGTTGCTTCGGCGTTATGTGAACATGTCCGGCTGAAAGGCTGCGGAAGGCTTCCCGAACGTCCTGTAAGCGAATTAATAAACGCTATGGAAAATCACGGAGTTAATTTTTCTTCGATGCATCTGCCTTTTGAGACTTCGGGAAAATTACAGTCCGGCGTTTATGAGCTTCCCGGCAATATCAGCTCTCAATATGTTTCGGGATTAATGCTCGCTCTGCCGTTATTAAAATCTGACAGCGAGATTAAATTGACTTCGGAATTAAAATCGTCCGCTTATGTCGGCATAACTTTGTCAGTGCTGAAAAAATTCGGTCTTGAGATAAATCAGCAAAATAATGTCTGCAAAATCTCAGGCGGCAAAAAATTTGTTTCACCGGGTTCGTTATCGATTGGCGGCGATTGGTCGGGAGCGGCGTTTTTCTTTGCTACAGGTGCTTTGTCAGACTCTGTATCAGTAGCCGGACTTTCAGTAAATTCACCGCAGGGCGATAAAAAAATTCTTGATATTCTCACAGACATGGGCGCGGACGTGAAAACAGAGGACGGAATTATAACCGTATCGCCGTTTCAAAAAAATAAAAAATTTAAACAAATTGAAATAGACATAGATTCAACGCCGGATCTTTTTCCGATTCTGGCAGCAGCGGCATCGTGTTCGGGCTGCGGCATCATATTCCATAACGCTTCACGTTTAAGGCTTAAAGAAAGCGACAGGATAGCTTCTGTTGCGGCAATGATAAATTCGCTCGGAGGAAAATTTGAATTTGATGAAAAATCCGGCGCGGTATCTGTCGGAGGAAACTGCAATTTAAAAGGCGGTTCAGTGAACGGCTGTAACGACCACAGGATAGTTATGGCTGCTGCCGTTGCCGCCTGTAAATGCGCCCGTGAAGTAACAATAACGGACGCTGAGTGCGTAAAAAAATCTTATCCAGAATTTTTCAGTGATTATTCATCGTTAGGAGGCATTGTCAATGTCATCTGAGTTCGGAACAAACATAAAATATTCGATTTTCGGGCAGTCCCATGGCTGCGCGGTTGGAGTTCTTGTCGATAGATTTCCAGCCGGCGAAGAAATAAATTTTGATGAACTTAAAAAATTTCTTGACCGGCGCAAACCCGGACAGGGCGATTTAACAACGAAACGCAGCGAATCTGACGAGCCTGTATTTCTCTCAGGTCTTAACGAAAAAAACAGAACCTGCGGCGCTCCATTATGCGCGATTATCGAAAACCATGACACTCGATCAGGAGATTACGCTGAAATTTCAGACAGACCAAGACCCGGGCACGCAGACTACACGGCTTACATTAAATACAAGGGACATGCCGACTTGCGCGGAGGCGGACATTTTTCGGGGAGACTGACCGCACCGCTGTGTATCGCTGGCGGAATAGCTTTGCAGATTTTGGAACGCAGAGGAGTTTCGATCAGCGCGAAATTAATCGAAGCAGGAGGAGCGAAGGGCGAAGAAATTTTCAACGCCATAAAAGAAGCTTCTTTAACGGGAAACTCTGTCGGAGGAATTGTCGAATGTGCCATTGATTATCCCCAAAAATTTTCAGGGCTTGGCGAACCCATGTTTGACGGAGTTGAAAGCCAGCTTGCGAAAGTTTTGTTCGGAATACCTGCCGTCAAAGGCGTTGAATTTGGTGCAGGCTTTGAGGCGGCAAGAATGTCAGGCGTTCAGAATAATGACGCGTTCAGAATTAATGACTCCGGCGAAGTCTTTACGCTCACGAACAATGCCGGAGGAATTTTAGGCGGAATTACAAACGGAATGCCGATAGTTTTCCGAGTTGCTTTCAAGCCAACACCTTCAATAAGCATAAATCAGAAAACAGTAAGTCTTGCAGAAAGAAAAAACGCTGAAATTTCGGTACGCGGACGCCATGACCCGTGTGTGGCTCTGAGAGCCGTTCCCGTTGTTGAAGCTGCCGCGGCGTGTGTGATGCTGGATATGATTTCAGTTTTGTGAAAAATTAAAAAATTTTTAAGAAGGAGCAAAAATTTTATGGATAAAAATATTTTGAAAAACACAAAAACAGATTTTCCCCGAAATGTCAGCGTGGCGTGTTGCGGAATCGAAGGCTCGAACGCTGAAACGGCGTGCCTGAAAATTTTTCCCGGCGGAAAAATAAATTATGTCGGTTCATTCAAAGAAGTTTTTGATGCCGTGAAAAACGGGAGTAGCGAATACGGTGTCCTGCCGATTGAAAACAGTTTTAACGGTTCTGTCAGGGCTGTTTACGATTTAATGATACAGTACAGATTTTTCATTGTGAAAAGCCTTTTACTGCCGATACGCCACAATCTGCTGGCAAAACGCGGGGCAAAAATTGAAATGCTTGAAAGCATTTATTCGCATTCACAGGCATTGGGACAATGCTCAAAATTCTTAAATTCTCAGGCTGAAAAATACGGCACAAAAAGCATTCCTTTCTGGAACACGGCAGGAGCCGCGAAAATGGTAAGCGAAAATGAAAATCCCTGCATCGCCGCCATAGCTTCTCCGTCATGTTCTGAAATTTACGGGCTTGAATGTCTTGCCGCCGGCATTCAGGACAATGACAACAACTACACGAAATTCATCTGCGTTTCCAAAGAAGCCGCAATTTATGACAGGGCGGATCACATAAGTTTAATCGTGGGGCTGAAAAATGTTCCCGGTGCGTTAAACTCCGTGCTTTCAAAAATCGCCGCGCATGGTGTCAACATGAACAAAATCGAAAGTTGTCCGAAAGCAGGCTGCAGTTTTGAATATATATTTTTCATTGAGCTTGAGGCTTCAGTGAATGACGCTCAGATAATTTCAATGCTTGAAGACATTGAAAGCTGCTGCACGGATTTTGTTTTTCTTGGAAATTATCCGTTGGATTTATGATTTTTTTACCGGAGGAATTATGATGAACATTGTATTAATAGGAATGCCGGGAAGCGGAAAGACTACAATCGGAACTGAAATAGCCCGTCTTATGGGAAGAAATTTTATCGACATTGACTTTGAGATAATTAAGTCAGCAGGAATGAGCATCCCGGAGATATTTGCGGAATACGGCGAGGCAGGTTTCAGACGTTACGAACGGACGCAGACATTCAGAGCTTCACGAAAACATGACTGCGTTATAGCCACTGGCGGCGGTGTTGTAAAAGACCGTAAAAATTACAGCCCTCTTCACCAAAACGGTTATATCTGCCATATTTACAGATGTTTGTCTCTCCTGCCAACAGACGGAAGACCGTTATCGCAGGCAAACAGTCTTGATGTATGAATTTTTCCGTGATTTTTTCGTGAACAATGACAGAAGTCCGCTCGATGCCGCGCAGAATATTATTGACGAGTTCAAAATTTTCAGCAGGGAAATATGCGTTAGGGTTTGAAAAAAATTTTTTCGATTTTCATTTTTTTCCCTTAAAATTATTTTAAAATTCAAAAATATTTTAACGGGAAGTGAATTTTTCAAAATGGAAATTTTTCGGACGGCTATGCGTTCGCTGCTCAGCAACCGAACACGTTCAATCTTAACGATGCTCGGTATTATAATCGGAGTTGGAGCAGTCATCACAATGGTAGCCATAGGCAACGGAGCTTCAAGTCAAATGCAGGGGCTTATGGAAGGCTTCGGCTCGAATCTGCTCATCGTTCTGCCTGCACCGCCCAACACAACAGGCGCACGTAGCGCGGCAGGCAGCGGAGCAAATTTAACGCTCAATGACTCGGAGGCAATAGCAGACGAATGTTTTTCCGTTTTGAGAACCGCTCCGGAAGTCAACGGCTCGGCTCAGGTCATTTACGGCAACAACAACTGGAACACAAGCATCACTGGCTGCACGACTGATATTCTCCCCGTCAGAACATGGGAGATCGGTTCCGGAGTTTTTTTCACTGATTCAGAAATCCGAAGCGGCGCAAAAGTCTGCGTTATCGGTCAGACGGTCGCAACAGAATTGTTCGGCTACACAGACCCCGTTGACAGCACTATAAGAATCAGAAATATTCCCTTCAGAATCTGCGGCGTAATGAAGGCAAAGGGCGCAAACTCTTTCGGCGTTGATCAGGACGATTTTGTTCTCGTTCCTATAACGACAGCTCAAAGACGTTTATTCAGATTCGGCGCACGCGTTGACAATGTAAGACGAATCAACGTTCAGGCAAAATCGCGCGAACTTTTAGATTCCGCAAAAGATGAAGTCATTGCGATTTTAAGACAGCGGCATAAACTTTCGGACGGCGTTGAAAACGATTTTGACATTCGCGATCTTACGCAAACCCTTGAGAACGCCGCAAACATGGCGAATATTATGAGTCTTCTTTTAGGCGCAATAGCTTCAATATCGTTAATTGTCGGCGGCATCGGCATAATGAACATAATGCTCGTTTCCGTGAGTGAACGAACCCGTGAGATAGGCATAAGAATGGCAATCGGTGCAAGACCGGCAAATGTCAGAATGCAAT
>CAJODX010000076.1 GCA_905233295.1 uncultured Synergistales bacterium
CCCGACATCGTTATGATAGGAGAAATGCGCGACTTTGAAACAGCTCATATCGGAGTTCAGGCTTCACTGACGGGACATTTGGTTTTATCAACTCTTCACACGAACGATTCAATCAGCGCGATAATAAGGCTTGTCGATATGGGCATAGAACCTTATCTCGCGGCAAGCTGCATGATAGGCACTGTTGCGCAGAGACTTGCAAGGCGTTTATGTCCTCATTGCCGCAAGGAAGTCGAACCTCCTGCAATGATGGCGAAACAGGGATTAAAAAGAGCGTTTGCTCCTGTCGGCTGTTCTGAATGCCACAACACAGGTTACAGAGGGCGTGTAGGTCTTTATGAACAGTTTGTCATTAACGAAGCTATTCAGGAGGCTTTTGTCAGCGGTGCTGCGGCTTCAAAACTTCGCGATATTGCAAGAGAGAGCGGCTTCAAAACTCTTTGGGAAATCGGACTTTCTGCTGTTCAGTCGGGATTGACTTCGCCGGAAGAGCTGGCAAGAGTTGCAGGAGAAGATTAAATTTTAATTTAGAAATGAGAATTTAGAAATGAAAAAAATTTTTTTAGCATTAAGTTTTGTATTTATATTTTCGCTATCGGTCTTTGCTTATGAGCCTGAAATCAAAGAAAACCGCGCTTATTTTCCGCCGGTTATCATGTATCACGATATAAAAATAGAAGCACATGATAAATTTGATGTACTGCTTGAAGATTTTTGCGCCCAGCTTGACTGGCTCAAAGAAAATAATTACAAAACTCTTTCAATGGAAGAATTTGTGTCAATTATTAAAAAAGGGAAACCTTTTCCGGAAAAATCTGTTTTATTAACTTTCGATGACGGTTACAGCGGTATCGCTAACTATGCTGTTACCGAACTCAAAAAACGCGAAATGAAAGGAACGTTTTTTATTATTACGGACATGCTCGGCGTTTTCAGCACCAGATACGTTCACACTACGGAAAAGCAGCTGAAAGAAATTGCAAATAATAAACTTTTTTCAATAGGTTCACACACTCTTTCACATCCTCATCTTTTAGAGTTAAATGAAGATGATTTAGAAGATGAGATTGAAGACTCAAAAGAATTTCTTGAAAAACTGACAGGCAGAAAAGTTTTAGCATTTGCTTATCCTTACGGCGAGTTCGACGATGATATTGTTAAAAGAGTAATAGACGCAGGCTATGAAGCCGCCTTTGCAGTTCAAAATGGTCAGCTCTGCGACTATCCTGCACGTTACACTATTCCAAGAATTTATATGGGCTTGGATTTGTGCAAAAATAATCAAGAACTTTTCAAAAAATACGTTCAAGATTATAAAAACATGCCGCCGGAAGCATTTGAAGAACGTTTTGAGCCGCTTCCTGTTGATGCTCATTTCTTCGAGAAAAAAAATTAAAATATGCCTTACTTTAATTATTCGGGTTACGACCCTAAAGGAAAAAGCACAAAAGGCACAGTCGAAGCAGCTTCGTCAATACAGGCTGTCGATAAACTTTCGGAACGCGGGATTGTCGTAGTCGATGTAAAGCTATCCGAAGAAAAAAAAGGCGGCAAAGTAAAAATAAAATTACTTCCGCTTGAACAGCATATTTTTTTCTGTCGCAGTGTTGCTTCGTATCTTAAATCAGGTTTGCCCCTCGCTGATGCTCTCAGAATAATGTCAAAACAGACCCGCGACAAAATTATGAAGCCGGTCATTGAAAAAATTTTAGCTGAAGTCGAAGGCGGAAGGAAATTTCACACTGCGCTGGCTGAGTCGGGGGCATTCCGTGAAAGTTTGTGGCGCGTTGCAGAGTCCGGCGAACAGAGCGGAACTTTAATTTCAGTTTTGACCGAAGCTGCTGACGAGTTCAAACTCGAAGACGATTTGCAGAGAAAAATACGCGGCGCAATGACTTACCCTATAATAATGATGATAGTCGGTGTTGGTGTTGTGTCGTTTATGATAACGTACGTTGTTCCGAAAATTTCTGATTTATTCGCGGATATGCATCAGACTTTGCCTTTGCCGACAAGAATTTTAATCGCAATGTCGGACTTTCTCGTGAATTACGGAATATATTTGTTGATCGCTCTCCTGCTCGGATATTTATACATGAAACGAAAAGGAAAATCTTTAACATTCCCCGGCATGAAAGGTATCAGAGATCAATTAAATCTCGCTCTTGTAATGTCGCATATAGCAACGCTGCTGAAATCGGGGATTCCTTTGGTGTCGGCGTTGAAAATGGCTTCATCAATGGACGTTTACAAACAGAGATGGCTTGATGCCGCAGAGATGGTCAAGGCAGGACATAAATTTGACAGAGCGTTAGAAAAAATCGGAATGCCTGAAGAGACTGTCGCTGTTGTCCGTGTCGGCGAGATGGGCGGAGATCTTCACGGCGCATTAACGAACGTATCTGACCAGTGCCGCGAAATGGCGCAGTCCAGAATGGAAAAACTTTCGACATTGCTTGAACCTATTTTGGTTTTATCGCTCGGCTTGTCGGTTGGTTTCATAGTGCTTGCGATTCTGACACCCGTCTTTGATCTTGCCGGTATTGTCAGGTAATAAATTATGATAAAAAAAATTCTTCACACATCAGACTGGCATATAGGCAGAAAATTAAAAAATAAAGAACGTTATGAAGAGTTCAAAAAATTTTTTGCGTGGCTCGAAGACGTTATAAAAAATGAAAATATTGACGCTCTTCTGGTTGCCGGAGATATTTTTGACAACACAACGCCCGGAACAAAAGCTCAGGATCTTTATTATTCGTTTCTGAGCCGCATAGCTGAATCAAATTGCAGACACGTTGTCATAATCTCAGGCAATCACGATTCGCCGGCATTCATTGACGCTCCGAAAGATTTATTAAAAATTTTCAAAATTCATGTAGTCGGTCAGGCATGCGAAAATCCTGAAGACGAGGTTATAACGTTAAACGGCAGCTCAGGAGAGCCGGAGCTGATTGTCTGCGCCGTGCCGTATCTCAGAGAACGTGATGTAAGGATTTTCAGCGTTTCTGATGATATTGGCAAAATCGAAAATTCTTTGCTTGAAGGCATAAAAAATCATTACGAAAAAGTTTTCGCACAGTCATTAAAAATCCGCAGAGATTCAAAAATTCCCATTATCGCGATGGGGCATTTGTTTACACACGGCGGACGTGTAACTGACGGAGACGGCGTGAGAACTCTTTACTATGTCGGAACGGCTGTCGAAGTCGAGAGCAATCTGTTTCCGGAATTTTTAACTTACACTGCGCTCGGGCATCTGCATTCGCCACAGAAAATTTCGCGTGAAAATATCCGTTACAGCGGTGCGCCCTTTGCAATGGGATTCGGTGAAGCCGGTACAAAAAAAGCCGTTTGCGTTCTTGAACTTGACGGAGAAAATCTCATCAGCGTGAAAGAAATCCCTGTGCCTGTCTTTCAGCGTCTTGAAAGAATCAGCGGCGGACTTGAAAAAATTTTTTCGGAACTTGAATCCTTCGGGAATGAAAAAGAATCAATCTGGCTCGACATCACATACAGCGGAGAAGAAATTTCGGGAAGTCTTCAGGAAAAAATTTCAGAATACATAAAAAAATTTCCCCTGCTTGAAATTCTGAGTTTACGCGATGAGAGCAGGAAACAAAATGAAATTTTTAAGACTGAAAAAACAAAAAGTCTTGAACAGTTCACAGAACTTGAAATGTTTGAGCTTTGTCTTGATGAAAATAAAGTCCCGGACAGCCAGCGGGAAATTTTTATGCGGATGTACCGGGATATTTTGAACAAACTTGAAGAATAGTTCACCTTACAAGACAGGGTTTCTTGTTGTCAAATTTCCAGCCCGGAATCAGATACTGCATTCCGATTGCGTCATCTCTTGCGCCGAGAGCATGCTCGAAATAAAGTTCGTTGGCTTTCTTAATCTGTGCCATGTCAACTTCAATGCCCAGACCGCCTTTCTTCGGAAGGTCAATGCAGCCGCCGACAATCTGCATGGGTTCAACAGTAAGCCGTTCGCGACCTTCCTGCCAGATCCAGTGAGTGTCGATACCGTTCATTCTGCCGGGAATCGCCGCAGCACACTGAACGACCATCGCGAGCGAAATGTCAAAATGATTGTTCGAGTGGCAACCCCACATCAAGCCGAAGTCCGCACACAGCTGACCTACACGGACAGAGCCGTTCATCGTCCAGAAATGAGGATCAGCAAGAGGAATATCAACAGCCTGAAGAGTAAGAGCGTGGCACATCTGACGCCAGTCAGTGTTGATCATGTTCGTAGCTGTCGGCATCATTGCGGCTTTTCTGAACTCAGCCATGACTTCGCGTCCGCTGAATCCGCCTTCAGCACCGCACGGATCTTCACAGTATGCAAGGCATTCCTTTAACTCAGGCGCAATTTCAAGAGCCTCTTTTAAACTCCAGCAGCCGTTCGGATCCAAGTCAACTCTTGCGTTCGGAAAAGCTTTTTTGATAGCCTGAACAGCTTTTAACTCTTCGCGAGGAGAGAGAACACCGCCTTTTAACTTGAAATCTTCAAAGCCGTATTTTTCGTGGGTGGCTTTTGCGAGCGCAACGATTTTTTCCGGCGTCAAAGCTTCTTCATGTCTGAGTCTGTACCAGTCGCAAGGTGAATCGGGTTCTTCTTCGTAAGGAAGATCTGTTTTTTTTCTGTCGCCGATGTAGAACAGATAACTCAAAAATCTGACTCTTTCGCGCTGTACACCGTCCCCCATAAGCGCCGCGGCAGGAACGTCAAGAAATTTTCCCATAAGGTCAAGCAACGGAGCTTCAACAGCCGTAACAACGTGAACGCCCGTTCTTAAATCGAAAGTCTGAAGTCCGCGGACATCATCTTTGATATTTTCATCGAGCCATTTGCGGATTTGATTTAACGTGTTTTTATAATCCGCGATTCGTGTTCCGACAACGAGATGTTTGACATCTTCGAGAGCCTTTGTGATTTTCTGACCGCCGGGGACTTCACCCGCGCCGATATTGCCGGAGCTGTCTTCGAGAATGACTACGTTGCGTGTGAAAAAAGGCGCGTGCGCACCGCTGAGGTTCAACTCCATGCAGTCATGCCCTGCAACAGGGTAAACGTCCATTTTTACTATCTTAGGGATCATAAAAATTTCTCCTTCTGGATTAAATTTTATTTATTTGATGGATTGATGAAAAAATTCTATCACATTAAAAAATTTCACAAAAAAACAGACAGGATTTTTGATTTATTCCTGTCTGAAAAAAATTTTGGAAAGTTAATTTACTTTTTAGCCGGAAGAGCCTTTGCCGCCTTTGCAGGTTTGGCTGGTTTCGCCGGCTTGCGTGCCTGAGTTTTTCCGCCCTCATGTTCAATCTTGAACTGCGAGAGAGATTCCGTGATG
>CAJODX010000077.1:0-1082 GCA_905233295.1 uncultured Synergistales bacterium
TAATGAGTGGACACTTCCGCAATTAATTAAGGGAAAAATTGACAGCGATATGTCATTCATTAAAAAAGGAGACTTTATCGGAAATGGACGAGTGCTTTTTTATCATGGAGATGATGGTAAGCAATTTGTGATACCTGCTACAGAGCAAAATCAAGCGTGGTTTCGTGAAATTATGGGAAATGCTATTGCAGGTCATGCAGTAGCACATACATAAAAACTTGTTTTGAAAGGATACGGTGAATTATGAAAAAAAATTTTTTAAGCTTATGCGTTTTATTGCTGTTATGTGCGACGGTGTTTGGGGCTACTTTTGGTGAAAAAAATGCGTTAAGAGCTGCTAAAGATTATTTAGAAATAATGCCTTTATCTTATTTGGGAGTAATTAAGCAACTCGAGCTTGCGAAGTTTTCTCATTCGGAAGCCGTTTACGCTGCTGATAATTGTGAAGCTGATTGGAATGAACAAGCGTCTAAAGCCGCAAAAACCTATTTAGAGCTTATGCCTTTGTCTCGTTTAGGATTAATAAGACAGCTTGAGCTTGCAGGATTTTCCCATGTTGCCACAACATTTGCCACAACAAAAATATAAAAATTTTTTAGCATTCATAAAATTTCACAAAGAAAAATTTTTCGATAACTTTACGATTTTTTCCTTTCGCGATTCATCTTCAGAGTGTGTTCATTAAAAAGGTAAATGCTGTTGCCCTGCGAGCGGCAAAAATATCCTTTAAAAATTTTTTAAATATTATATAATTTTCAAATCACACTAAAATTTCAATAAAAATTTTTCATACGGGGGACTCTTTTTTATGAACGATTTGTACTCTATCGGAGAGATGGTAATAGATTTTATTCCGGGAAGCGAAGAAGCCAGTTACATTAGAAAAGCCGGAGGTGCCCCTGCGAATGTTGCTATTGCCGCAGCGAAAAACGGTCTCAATGCCGCAATGTGCTGCAAGGTCGGCGATGACAATTTCGGACATTTCCTTATGGACACACTCGCAAAATTCAACGTCGAAGCCGTCTGCAAAGATTTATCAAAAGACACCGTAACGACTATGGCTTTCGTAACTCTGTCAGCGA
>CAJODX010000077.1:1121-9597 GCA_905233295.1 uncultured Synergistales bacterium
AAGAAGACATAAAAAATTCCGCTATCGTTCACGCAGGTTCATGTTCGCTCTCGGCTCAGCCGGAAAAAAACGCTACAATCAAGGCAATGAGACTCGCCAACGAATATAAAAAAATCGTCAGCTTCGATATTAACTACAGAAACATTATGTGGAACGATGACGTTGACGCGTGCGTAAAAGAAATAAAAAATATTTTGAAATACGTTGACCTTTTGAAGCTTTCCGGCGAAGAGATTGACATGATGGGCGGCGAGGAAAATCTTCCGAAACTTATGAAAGATTACGACATTGCCGTTATCGTTGAAACTCTTGGCTCTGACGGCGCAAAAGCGTTTTTCAAAGACGGCACGGTGAGCGTTAAAGGACACAAAGTCCACGCTGTTGACGCAACGGGCTGCGGCGATGCTTTCTGGGGAGCGTTCCTTTCAAAACTCAGGCTTGACGGCGTGAAAGAAATTTCCGACATTGACGCTGAAAAAATCAAAACCGCAATGAACTACGGAAATATTTCGGGCTGTATCTGTGTCCAGAGCAAAGGCGCAATCGAAGCAATTCCGACGCGCAAGCAGATTGAAGAATATATTCGCAAAAATAATTTAACGGTGTAAAAAAAATGTCGGTCTGGGAAGAAAAATGTATCATATCGCCGTCGCTTATATGCCTTGACATGTGCAACCTTGAAAGTCAGGTAAAAATTTTGGAAAAAAGCGGCGTTAAAATGCTTCACGTTGATATTCTTGACGGACATTTCAGTCCGAGTATGCCTTTGGGGCTTGACACCGTGCGCCAGCTGAGAGCCAGAACGAATCTTGAGTTTGACTGCCACGTCATGGTAACAGAGCAGGATTATTTTGTTGATGAACTGTTGGATATTGGAGTTCAGCAGCTCGTTTTTCATGCCGAAACCCAGCCGCACATTGACGGAATGCTGAACCGCATTCATTCAAAAGGTGTCCGTGCAGGAGTCGCACTGAAACCCTCAACGCCCCTTTCTGTTCTTGAATACGTGATTGAAAAATGCGATTCTGTTTTATTGATGCTCATAAATCCCGGCTATGCGTTTGTTAAAGGCGAACAGCAGACTGTCTATGCCGAAAGAAAAATAAAAGATTTAAGAAAGATGATTGATGAGCGCGGTCTTAAAACAAAAATCGAGCTTGACGGCAGAATTTCGTTAAAAAATATTGAAGACTGGGGCGGCGGTCTTGCTGATATTTTTGTAACGGGCAGCACATGCCTGAAGCGCGATGACCTTGAAGGAAGTTTTAACACCTTAAATCAGTTACGGAGGAAAATTTTATGAGTTTTTCAGAAAAATATTTGAAATCACGTACGGACGTTATTGCCGAACTTGACAAAACTCTCGCGGCAATAAAGCCCGAACAGATTGAAATGCTTTACAACGAAATTCAGAAAGCCGATCAGGTTTTCTTTGTCGGTGTCGGTCGTGTTATGATGGCTCTTGAATGCATCTGCAAAAGATTCGCGCACTTGGGGATTAAAGCTCACTGTGTCGGCGATATAACAGAACCGGCAATCACGAAAAATGATTTATTAATCGTCGGCTCAGGTTCAGGAGGCTCGCTCTTTCCTCTTGGAATTGCGAAAAAAGCCCGCGCTGCTGTTGATTGCAAAATCGTTCACATCGGCTCAAACGCAAACAGCGAAATGAAAGATATTGCGGACTTTATGGTGAGAATCCCAGTCAGAACAAAATTTTATCTTGAAGATGAAATCGACTCGTGCCAGCCTATGACAACGATTTTTGACCAGAGTTTACTGTTGCTCGGAGACATCATCGCTAAAATGATGATTGAAGAAAAGAACATAAATATGAAAGATTTATGGCAATATCATGCAAACCTTGAATAAAAAATCTGAAATTCTGCGTTACGTTGGAAGCCTTCAGCAGGAAGTCTACGCAAGACCTCTGACATATTCCGAGGGACGCAGCAGCGGACTTAAAGCCTTTGATGTTAAAAACGGGAAAATGTCTTTCCGCGTTCTTGCCGACAAATGCCTTGATGTCAGTGAATTTTCATACGCTGGCGTGAATATGAGTTTTTTATCGAAACCCGGACTTCAGGGGCGCGGTCATTACGACACAAACGGACTTGAGGCACAGCGCAGTATCATGGGCGGTCTTTTCTTCACTGCCGGACTTGAAAATATCGGTGCGCCGTGCAGCGTCAGCGGTGCTGATTATCCTATGCACGGAAGAATCAGAACGACTCCTGCGGAACATCTTTCGAGCGATTCATTCTGGACTGATGATGAATACCGCGTAAAAATTTCGGGTGAAATGCGCGAAGCTGCGTTGTTTGGTGAAAATCTGGTTTTGCGTCGCAGTATTGAAACGGTTTACGGCGAAAAATCTTTTACGCTCACGGACGAATTTGAAAATGAATCTTTCCGCGATGAAGCTTTAATGTTGCTCTACCACATAAATTTAGGCTTCCCTTTCTTGAGTGAAAACACAAAATTTTATCTTCCGACCTCAAAAGTTACGCCGCGTGATGAAAACGCAAAGGGAAAAGAAGAAAAATATAATATAATGGAAGCTCCAAAAGATAACGAACCTGAATATGTTTTTATTCACGAATTAAAATCTGACGCGGACAATAACACAGAAATTTTAGCGTTAAATCCCGTTTTGAAACTCGGATTAAAAATTTCGTGGAACAAAAAATTTCTTCCGCATTTTATGCAATGGAAATCTCTGGCATCAGGTGATTACGTCGTCGGGCTTGAACCTGCGAACTCTCTTGTTTACGGTCGTGCATGGTACGAGGAAAAAGGAAACATTCACAGACTCGCGCCATTTGCAAAAGAGAAAAATATTCTTAAATTCACTGTTCTTGACGGTGATGATGAAATCAAAAAGGCTGTCGAAGCTTTTGAGAAAAAATTTTAATTTATTTGAGGTGATTTAGTTTGAAAAGATCAGAAATCAACAAATGTATCAAAGAATTTGAAGGGCTCTTGAAAAAACACTGCTTCGCTCTTCCGCCGTTCCTGAGTTTCACGCCCGAAGAATGGAAAACAAAAGGGCACGAATATGACGAAATCCGCGACAACGCTCTCGGATGGGACATCACGGACTACGGTGAAGGTAATTTTGAAACAAAAGGCTTATATTTAATCACAATCCGTAACGGCAACGTCCACAACCCGAAATACACGAAAACCTACGCCGAAAAAATTATGATGCTCAAAGAAGGTCAGGTTTCGCCTAACCATTTCCACTGGAAAAAAATGGAAGACATCATCAACCGCGGCGGCGGCAACATCGTTTTCAAACTCTGGAATGCAAACAGAGAAACCGAAGGTCTTGAAGACAGCGACGTTAAAATCTTCAGCGACGGGCGCGAATACACCGTCAAAGCAGGCTCTGAAGTAATTTTGAAACCGGGCGAATCTCTCTCGCTCTATCCGTATTACTATCACGAGTTCAGGATTCAGCCGGGCACAGGCTACGCTATCATCGGTGAAGTTTCGATGTGCAACGATGACAACACCGACAACAGATTTTATGAACCTCTCGGACGTTTCCCGACAATCGAAGAGGACGAGCCTCCTTACAGATTGCTCTGCACTGAATATCCTCCGGCAAAAGATTAATTTTTTATTTTTATTAAAGGAGTGAAAAAATTTTGAGTGATTATGTCGTTACAATGGAGCATATTACAAAAACATTCCCCGGCGTAAAGGCTCTCGATGATGTTCATCTTCATCTTCTGCCCGGGCGTGTAATGGCTCTTTTAGGCGAGAACGGCGCAGGAAAATCAACCTTGATGAAAATTTTATCGGGCGTTTACACACGCGACTCCGGTGACATTACGATTTTCGGCAACAAAATTGAGGGCGATCTCAACACAAAACAGGCTCAGGCACTCGGTATCGCAATCATTCATCAGGAATTGAACATGTGCCAGCATCTCAGTGTTGCTGCGAATATGTTTTTGGGACGCGAACTCAAAAAAGGCGGCAGGCTCGACAATGCTGAAATGAACCGTCAAGCCGTTGAACAGCTCGCAAAACTCGGCATTCATGATCTTGATCCTGACGAGGCAGTCGGAAATTTAACGGTCGGACGCCAGCAAATGGTCGAAATTGCGAAAGCTCTTTTAATCAACGCCAGAGTTCTCGTTATGGACGAGCCTTCTTCATCGCTCTCGAACGCTGAAATAACGGAAATGTTCCGAATCGTACGCGAACTTAAGGCAATGGGAACGGCAATTGTTTACATCAGCCACAGACTGCAGGAGCTTCATCATATTGTTGATGACGTTACGATAATGCGCGACGGAAAATACATCACCGAAGGAAAATTTGAAGATTTTACTATGGATCAGATCATTGCAAACATGGTCGGACATGAAGTCAAAAATCAGTTTCCCCGTGAGACAGTCGCAAAAGGCAAAAAAATTCTCGAGGTCAGGCATCTCAATGCAGGAAAACTTGTCCGCGATATTTCGTTCGATGTTTACGAGGGCGAAGTTTTAGGTTTCTCAGGTCTTGTCGGTGCAGGACGTACAGAGACAATGCGTGCGGTTTTCGGCGCAGATCCGAAAGAAAGCGGTGAAATCCTGCTTGACGGCAAACCTTTGTCAATTTACAGCCCCGGTACTGCAATTCGACAGGGAATCGTTCTTGCTCCAGAAGACAGAAAGAAAGAGGGACTCTGCACAAAACTTTCAATCAGAGATAACATCGCTCTGCCAAATCTCGACATCATCACGCTCGGCAGCGTAACGAAGAAAATCAACAAACGTGTTGAAAACGAAATGATTGAAAAAGGCAAGAGTTCTTTGACAATCAAAATGGCTCACGCTGACATCGAAGCCGGAAGTTTATCGGGCGGAAACCAGCAGAAAGTCGTTGTCGCAAAATGGCTTGCCCGACAGTCGAGAGTTATTATTTTCGATGAACCAACCCGCGGTATTGACGTTGCCGCAAAAGTTGAAATTTACGAGATTATCAACGAACTCAAAAAACAGGGAGTCGGCGTTATCATCGTTTCGTCTGAGCTTCCTGAGGTAATGGGAATTTCAGACAGAATCATCGTAATGTGCAACGGAAAAATCACAGGCGAAGTCGATCCGCGCAACACATCTGAAGAAGAAATCATGACTTACGCAACACGCTTCGGCGATAACGCGGCGTAAAATTTAGAACAGGAGAAAATAAAAATGGAAACCAAAAAACGCAGTTTTCTTTCAAAACCCGGCGTAGCGTCCGTAGTAACGGCATTTGTCGGCGTTATCGTTCTTATGGTCATATTCTGGCTCATGAACCCGAATTTCGTCAGACAGAACAACCTGATGTCCCTTGCGCGTTCAATCTGTCCGTATCTTTTAGATCACCGGCAACATTGACCTTTCAATCGGTTCTGTTCTCGGAATGTCCGCGATGATTTCAGCAACTCTCGTATGCAACGGAATGAACGTCATTCTCGCGATAATCATTGACTTAATCGCATGCCTTGCTGTCGGAGTTTCAAACGGTGTCCTTGTAGGAAAATTTAAACTTCCGCCTTTCATCGGAACACTCGGCACAATGACAATCTGCCGCGGTATTGCACAGCTCGTCAACAACAACTACAACACCGGCGACATCGGCACAGGCGGCTTGAAAGATTTATTCCGCGACACGTTTTATTACGGACGAGTCGGTTATTTATATTACGGCGTTATCATTTGCCTTGTGATTTGGGCTGTTTTCCATTATATAATGACATATACGGCAACGGGGCGGCATATTTATGCAATCGGTTCAAACGTTGACGCGGCAAGACTTTCAGGCGTTGACGTTTTCAAGACAACAACGATAGCTTACACGATTTCGGCGTTCTGTTCATTCATGGCAGGTTTAATCACGATGGCTGCGGCTGGAATGGGTTCAATGCAGGCAGGAATGAGCTATGAAATGTACGGTGTTGCGGCGGCTGTTATCGGCGGCATTTCAACGCTCGGAGGCTCAGGACTTTTAGTCGGAGTTATCGCCGGTGCTTCAGTGTGGGCGATTCTTCAGAACGGTTTGACTCTTGCGAATGTTCCTGTTGCAATGAGAAACATTATAATCGGAATTATCGTTGTCGCATGCGTATTATTTGACATTATGCGCAGAAGCGGAATGATCGGCAAGAAAAAAGCCGCGAAATAAATTCAGATTTTCAAAGGTTATCAAGACCTTTGCAAATAAAAAAATTTAATTTTTAGGAGGATTTTTTCCATGAAAAAAGTTTTAGCTTCAGTACTTGTTCTCGCGTTGGTACTCGGTGTTTGCGGAATGGCGTTCGCAGGCGTAAAGACGAAGATCGGTCTTATCACGATGGATCAGATGGACGTTCACTGGGTCAGATTGAGAAATGCCGCTCAGGCTCGTGTTGATGCTCTCAACGAAGCAGGCAACGAAATTACAATGGTATGGCTTGCCCCTGAGACAAAAGACAACCAGCAGCAGATCGAGAAGATTCAGAATGCCGTAGCTGACGGCGTAAACTACATCATCATCGCATGCAACGACGGCACATCAGCAAACAGAGCCCTTCAGGAAGCCCTTGACGCTGGAATCAAAATCATCTATGTTGACGCGCCCGCAACCCTCAAAGCTTCAGCAACATACGCGACAGACAACTTTGCAGGCGGCAAACAGATCGGTGAATACCTCGCAAAACTCTTCGAGAAAGACGGAATCACCGAAGGAACAATCGGAATCGTTGACGCTCAGGCAGGTGTTCAGTCATGCCAGGATCGTTATGACGGATTCGCATCAGTATTCAAAGGCACAAAATTCGTGATGGGCGAACGTCAGTATTCAGACGGCGACAACTCAAAAGCACAGGAGCTTGCCAACACCCTTATCAACAACGGCGTTGTAGCTATTTACGGAACGAATGACGGCGCAACGAACGGTGCTGCAGCTGCTGTCAAAGACGCTATCAACAACGGCATGAAGATTTACTGCGTAGGCTGGGACAAATCCGACTCGAACATCGCTCACGTTGAGAGCGGAGAACTTTTGGCTTTTGCTGCACAGAACCCCAACATTATGGGCGAGATGGCGATTGACGCAGTCGTTGAACTTGAGAGCGGCAAAGATCTTGCAGGTGCAACAGTTGATACAGGCGTTTCAACAGTAACGAAAGAAAACGTCGCGCAGTTCAAATAAAATTAAAATTTTGCAAAAAAAAGCATCTCTCACTCCAAGAGCGGGAGATGTTTTTTTATGTGCGTTTTTATTTTTTCATAAATTCTGCGCCGACACGCCATGCATCAGCGATTTTTTTGCCGACAGTATAATAAGAATTTTGAAACTGGTCGAACATTATAGCGTTGAGTTTTCCTGCGCTGACCTTGCCGTTTTCGTCCAAAACTTTTTCATCAGCACTGACGTTCACGATAATTCCGATAACTTTTATCTCGCCGAATGATTCGCGGATTTCTGCGACTTCACATTCAAGTGTAACAGGAAATTCTTCGATGATAGGTGCATCTACACGCGAACTTCTGACGGCGTGAAGTCCTGTGCGTTCAAATTTGTCGCTCATTACATTGCCGCTGGCTGTGCCGAGAAAGTCGGCTTCCTTGACGTGCGCTTCATCAGCAAGAGAAACAGTGAAAGCGTTTTTAAGGCGGATATTTTTCAGAGTTTTGCGTTCGGGCGCAAGATTCAAAGCGATTTTGTCCATTCCGCAGATGTTGCCCCATGCAACGTTCATAACGTCAACTTTTTCGTTTTCGTCATAAGTCGCAACCATAAGAACAGGCATAGGGAAAACACCGGGCAACGAACCTAAATTTTTTCGCATTCCAAAAATTTTCCTTTCACAAAAAAATTTTTTTAAAATTATAGCATTAAGATTTTTCAGCTGCTCTGTTGACGGTACATCAGAGCTTCGGCTAAATGTTTTTTTGAAATTTCTTTTTCGTCAGCAAGATCCGCAATCGTTCGTGAAACTTTCAAAACGCGGCTCAATCCCCGTCCTGATAAATTTAATTTTGCCGCCATTGCCGCAAGATAATTTCTCGCATCGTCAGAAAGAGTCAGGCATCTTTTCACAAGTTTCTCCGGCAGTTCAGCGTTGCAGACGAGATTATATTCTTTCCAGCGTTCCTGCTGAATTTTCCGCGCTTTGACAACACGTTCACGAATTTTTGCGCTTGACTCAGGAGCCGCGCCGTTATTCGTAAACGACAATAACTCTTCGGGCGTAAGCCTCGGCACGTGAATCTGCAAATCTATTCTATCCATGATCGGACCTGAAAGTTTCCGTTTATATCTTTCAATATCGAGAGCCGAACATTTACACGGCATTACAGGATCTCCGAGATAACCGCACGCGCATGGATTCGCGGCAAGCACAAGCAACACTCTTGAAGGATATTGAACAGTCCCGGCTGCTCTGCTGACGCTGACAACCCCGTCTTCAATAGGGGCACGGAGACTTTCTGTTAAGTCGCGGCGAAATTCC
>CAJODX010000077.1:9622-11776 GCA_905233295.1 uncultured Synergistales bacterium
AACGAAACTTCGCCGGGTTTTAAATTGTTTCCGCCACCGCATATTGAAACGGTGCTTGCTGTGAAATGGACAACTCTGAAAGGTCTTTCGCGTGTCGGTTTAGTATCAAGTCCCAATGTGCTTCGGACTAAAAGTGTTTCGACGAGTTCTTCATCATTCAGCGGCGGCAAAATTCCAGCGATTGCTCTGGCTATCATTGTCTTTCCGCTCCCCGGCGAACCAACGAGCAAAAGATTATGATGTCCGGCTGCGGCGATTTCAGCGGCTCTCCGTGCGGCTGCCTGACCTTTGATGTCAGCAAAATCCGGATCACTGTTCGTTATCGAGTCCGGAATATATACAGGCGGTACAGGTCTCGGGTCTGTCGTACCTTCAAGCATATCTTTGAGTTCGCTCAAACTGTCCGCGCAATAGGCTTCAACACCCTGAACCAAAGCGACTTCTTCAGCATTTTCACTCGGAACATAGAGAGGAATATTTAATTTTCTCGCAAGAAACGCCGCAGGTACAGCACCGCGAACGCGTCTTAATCTTCCGTCAAGAGCAAGCTCACCCATGTATAAGGCTCTCGGACAGTTTGAAAGAAAATCTGATTTTTTCATCATTCCCAACGCTATCGGCAAGTCAAGCAACGCACCCTCTTTGAGAATGTCAGCAGGAGCAAGATTTACAGAAATCCGCCCCTTCAGATTCAGTCCGAGCGAACGCAACGCTGCACGAACCCTTTCTTTTGATTCGCGGACAGCAACGTCAGGCATTCCGACAATGGAAATCGCAAAAAGTCCGCCCGTTATTTCAACTTCGACTTCAACGGGCAGAGCCTCCATTCCGCGCAGTGTAACACCGAGAACGCCGCTCATATTTTGTTATGCCTCTTTGTAAAAATGTAATAGCCGCCGCCTATCAGCAACGCCGCCGCAACACACGCAAGCGTTATAACGTGAAGATACTCTTTCAATAAATCCTGATGTTCGCCAAGAAGATACCCTGCAAATGTCAGAACGCATACCCACGAGCCTGCGCCTAAAGCCGTATATAACGTGAAAGTTTTTAATGACATTCGCGCTATACCGGCAGGAAGAGAAATATACTGGCGGATAACAGGCAAAAGTCTTCCGACTAACGTGCTGATGTGTCCGTGTTGTGAAAAAAATTCATCGGCTTTCTGAATGGATTCAGGCGAAACAAAAAAATATTTTCCGTATTTGATAATGAAAGGTCTTCCGAATTTCACGGCAACCCAGTAATTAAACAGCGCACCGAGCAGACTTCCGGCAATCCCCGAAATTAAAACGAGAGTCAAAGACATTTCGCCTTTCCATGCAAGATACCCTGCCGGTGGCATTACGACTTCACTTGGAAACGGAAAGAAAGAAGACTCAAGAAACATCAGCGATATTATTCCGGTGTAGCCCATACTGCCTATTGTGCTGACGAGCCATTCTGTCAGTGCGCCGATAAAATTCATTATAAGCCCAGCTCCTCTTTAACGTTCGGGTCATAGGCAATGTTGCCGCCCATCTCTGAAAGTTTTTTCTGCGAATGTACCGCGCTGATGAATCTTATTGTGCCTGAGCTTCCTCTCATGCAAAGTGAATTTGTTTCAATGTGTGCGCCGTGATAGTGAACGCCTTTCAATAAATCTCCGTCAGAGCCTCCCGCAGCTGCAAAGAAAACATTGTCGCTCTTGACAAGATCGTCAATCGTCAAAATTGTGTCGCGTGTAAGTCCGCGTTCTCTTGCCTTTGCTTCATCGTCTTCATTTCTGAAATAGGGCTGGCACTGCATGTTTGCGCCTAAACATTTCATTGCGCACGCCGTGATGACTGCCTCTGGAGAGCCGCCGATGCCAAGAAGCAAATCTGCGGTTTCGTGTCCGGGCAGTGATGTCATTAACGCACCTGCAACATCTCCATCGCCGATTAATCTGATTCTTGCCCCCATAGCGCGGACTCTTTCGAGAATTTCACGGTTTCTGGGTCTGTCGAGCATTACAACAGTCGTTTCGTGAATGGCTTTGCCTTTTGCCTTTGCGACTATGCGGACGTTAAACTCGATAGGCGCCTGAATATCAATGTAGCTTGCCGCTTCAGCACCTGTTACGATTTTATTGAGATAAAATAAATTTTCCGGGCTGAACATTGAATGACGCGG
>CAJODX010000078.1:0-5324 GCA_905233295.1 uncultured Synergistales bacterium
AAAATATTTTTATATTTTTGTAGTGGCAAAAAATTTTTCTTCCACTGTATAATCGAAAAAATTTTGAAAAAATTCAATTGTAAACTCAGGTAGGTTTACAATTCATTTTCGTTGAGGTGCAAAAAAATCTGTTTTTAATCGAAAAATTCTGCAAATCCGACAATGCCTTTTCAGTCATTTTTTTCTCCCTGTGTGTTTTCATACATGAAACTCAATTCACCTTCCGCTTAAAAAACGGAGGTCTTCTTGCGATTTATGATAAAAATTTTTTCAACACTACATCGTTTTTTCGGTAAATGCTGTTGCCTTGTCGGGCATTTGAAGCAGCCTTGACTTTTTTGCCGTTTAACATTAGTATTCTCCTGTCTTTCTTCTTAATGGTCGCAGATAAAAAATTAAGATGACAGATATGTTTTATTTTTTTTATTTTTTCGTTGAGGTGTCGTCCAATGGCAGGACGCCGGACTTTGGATCCTGTAATGATGGTTCGAATCCATCCACCTCAGCCATATGATTCAAATAACCTGCGGAGGCGGTTAAAGTAAAATTATGAACAATCTTTGTGTTCTCATAATGGCAGCCGGCAAAGGCACACGAATGAAAAGTGTTGTCCCTAAGGTTTTGCAGCCGATCCTTGATCGTCCTGTTATTGATTACGTTTTGAAAAGCGTTTTTGAAGCAGGAATAAATCCCGAAAATGTAGGCGTTCTCGTAGGTTCAGGCGGTGAACTCGTTGAAGAACATCTGCGAAAAACTTTCCCTGAAGAATTAAATGTTTTATGGCAGCATGAACAGCTTGGCACAGGACACGCGGTCAAATCAGCTCGGAATTTCTGGCAGCGTTATGATGATTTAATCGTTCTTAACGGAGATTTGCCGTTGATAAAACCAGAAAGTCTGAAAAATTTTATCAACGGTTTCGGCAGCGATGACTGCACCGTTATATCTTTCAATGCAGAAGACCCGAAACAATACGGGCGCATAATCCGTAATGAAAATTCAGTGAAAATTGTCGAAGCCAAAGACGCTTCAGATGAGGAGTTAAAAATCCGCGAAGTCAACGCAGGCTGTTATGCATTCAAAGTAAAATCTCTCGAAAAAGTTATTGACTTAATCAAAAACGAGAACGCTCAAAAAGAATATTATCTCCCTGACGCACTATTTTTAATGAATGAAAAAGGAATGCGGACGGGAGCTTTTATTTTCCCTGAGTCTGAAATGCAGGGTATCAACAATCATGCTGAACTCGCAGAGGCAACTCGCGTTATGCGTGAAAGAATTTTGTTGCAATGGCTCGATGCAGGAGTCAGAATGCCTTCACCCGAAACTGTTTATATAAGTCCTGACGCAAAACTCTCAAAAGGCGTTGTCATAATGCCGAACGTCCAGATCTGGGGTAAAAGTGAAATCGGCGAAAATTCTTATATTGGATCGGGCTCAATCTTAACAAACGCAAAAATCGGCGAAAATGTTCAGATTATTGCTTACGCTGTAATCGAAAACAGTGAATTAAAAAATAATTCAAAAGCCGGACCTTTCTGTTACATTCGCGAAAATTCATGTCTCGAAGAAAAATCTTTCGCAGGAAAATTCGTTGAGCTTAAAAATTCAAAAATCGGCGAAAATTCAAAAGTCCCTCACCTTTCATATATGGGCGATGCGACTTTGGGACATGATGTCAATATCGGCGCGGGCAGCATAACATGCAACTATGACGGCGAACATAAAAACAAAACTTTCATTGGCAATAACTGTTTTGTCGGTTCTGATACAATGTTCGTTGCGCCTGTTGAACTTGCTGACGGTGCTGCTACTGCGGCAGGTTCCGTTATAACTCAGGCTGTCCCTGAAAATTCTCTGGGAGTCGGCAGAGCGCGTCAGACTAATATAAAGAACTGGTCATTGCTTCACAATCATCTTAAAAAACCGAAAGGGGAAAAATAATCTTGTCCAGAGGTAACGGCATTAAAATCTTTTCGGGTACGGCGTATCCGGATTTTGCAGAACGCATATGCAAAGAACTTAATGTTCCTTTGTCAGATATCAAACACTACAGATTTTCAGACGGTGAAACGGGCGTGTCTCTGAACGAAAGCGTTAGAGGCGCGGACGTTTATCTGATTCAGCCTACATGTTCGCCGGCAAATGAAAATCTCATGCAGCTGCTCATCATGGCGGACGCAGCACGAAGAGATTCAGCTCATTATGTCAACGCCGTAATCCCTTATTTTGGTTATGCCAGACAGGATCGTAAGGCTAAACCCAGAGAGCCTATCACAGCAAAACTCGTTGCAAATATTCTTGCGCACGGCGGACGCATTGACAGGGTTATAACGGCTGATCTTCACGCAGGACAGCTTCAGGGATTTTTTGACATTCCTGTCGATCATTTAACCGGAATGAAACTGCTGGCGGCGTATTTCAAGGAACATTTAGCCGAAGAGCTGAAACGCGGCGAAGTCGTTGTCGTTTCACCAGATGTCGGAGGAGTTGCAAGAGCGAGAAAATTTGCCGTTATGCTTGATGTTGATATTGCCATTGTCGATAAAAGACGCTCTTATGAAGTCGCGAACGTTTCCGAAGTCATGGACATTGTTGGAAATATAAAAGGACGCACGGCAATTCTTGTTGATGACATCATTGACACAGCAGGAACGATCTGCCACGCTGCTCACGGACTTGTCGAAAGAGGCTGCTCCAGAGTTTTTGCCTGTGCAACACACGCTGTTTTGTCAGGACCTGCAATGGAAAGAATCAGGGAATCTGTGATCGAAAAACTTGTTTTCACGGATACTATTCCGATTTCAGATGAAAAAAAATCCGATAGAATTTTGCAGCTTTCAATCGCGCCGTTATTTGCCGAAGCTATTAAGAGAGTTCATGGTGAACGTCCAATCAGCGATATGTTTGACTGAAAAATGAATTTTTTAAATGTTATAATGTCGCTATGAATTTCGATAACTTTTTAGGAGAGTGAATATTATGGATATTCGTTTTGTGCAGCGCGGCATCGAAATTGATGACAAACTCAGAGATTACATGGAGAAAAAAATTTCCCGTCTGGAAAAATTCTTCAGAAAAATTTTAAATTGCCAAATCGTTGTAACTCATCACAAAGGCAGCTTTAATGTCGAGACAACAGCGAACGCCAACGGAGTCATTTTGCGTGCTGAAGAAGATGCAACAGAGCCGAGAAAAGCTTTTGATCAGTCGCTGAAAAATCTTGAGCGCAGAATTAAAAAATATAATTCCTATCTCAAGGACAGAGCGCAGCTTGGTGCGGGCGAAGATTTCTCTTTCAGCCTTGAAGAAACCGCAGAAGCCGATACCGCAGCTCCGGCGATAGATAAAGTCAAAAAAGTAGAAATTCATCCAATGGAAACAGCCGAAGCTATTATGCAGATGGAATTAATCGGACATTCGTTCTTTATGTTCCAGAACGCAGACACAGGCGACATCAACGTGATTTATAAACGTGGCGAGGACAGCTACGGACTTCTTGAGCCTGTAAGATAACTGAAACAAATACAGGGAGCAGTCAGGTTGGGGCAAAAAATCTGACACTCCCTGATGTTCTTAAAACAGGAACGGAGGGTTGAGATTTGGATTTCAAAGAAACGAACTTTTATACTCAGGACGAAAATTTAATTTTGTTTATGAAAGAAGCTTTACATTGGGACAATTATAATTTTTGTTCTTTGAACAAAGTTCCTGACCCTGATGCTGAAAATATATTTATCGTAAAGAATATTCCGGAAAAAATTTATGAATACGCAAAATATATTTTAATTACGGACACGCCCGAAACTTTGAGTTTAAAAGAAATTGAATTGCTTTACGACATCTGGCCGGAAAAATTGACGCCGCCGCTGATGAAATTTTTTTTCGGAAGGCTTCATGGTCAGCTTCAGGCTGAAATTCAAAAATCAGCAACCGAATATATTTATCAGAAACGTTTGCTCGAAATGGCTCATCAGGATTATCTTACGGGCTTAAAAACGCGCTGGTATCTTCAGGATTATGTTCAAAAAAACGATGATAAAGAAATTATCACGTGCATTTATTTTGATCTCGATAATTTCAAAGAGTTAAACGACACATTTGGACATCAGGCAGGGGACAAGGCTCTTGCGTCAGTTGCTGAAATAATGCGGGACAGTTTCCCTGACGGTTGCACGGCTCGAATGGGCGGCGATGAATTTATGGTCGTGCTTGTCGGCGAACGGAAAGTCAAAGACACTGAAACGCGCGTAAATTTTTTTATGAAAAATCTTTCCGATTACTGCAAAAGAACGGAAACAATGAAAAATCTTTCAGTCAGTGCCGGAATTTCGCAGAGAGCGAATAAGAAAAAAACATTTGACACTCTCATTCACGAGAGCGATACGGCTCTTTACGCGGCGAAGAAAGCCGGAAAAAATTGCTGTATCGTATATCAGGATTCCCTTTCAGGATAATTCATCTATTTTTGCTTTTAATGCTCTGACATCATCCCATGTTAAATCTTTCGGGGAGCCTTTTTTTCTCGAAGGGTCGCGCAACAGATAACTCGGATGAAACATCGGAAGTAATTTTATTCCGCGCCAGTCAAACCATTGACCGCGGAGAGCTGTTATACCTTTAGTCGAACCCAGAAGAGCTTTTGTTGCGACACCGCCGAGTGTAACGACTATTTTCGGACTCAGCAGCAGCATTTGAGCTTCAAGAAAATCTCTGCACGCCATAATTTCATTCAGAGCGGGATTTCGGTTTTCAGGCGGTCTGCATTTTATGGTGTTGGTGATGTAAACCGAACCTCTTGAAATTTTTCCGCCGTTTTCAAGAATCAATGTCAAAAGCTGTCCAGCCTGTCCTACGAAAGGTCTGCCGCTTAAATCTTCATCTTCGCCGGGAGCTTCGCCCACTATCATAACGCTACATTTTTCAATCGGACCTTCACCGGGTACAACATTATGCCGCGTTTCGCAAAGACCGCATTTTCTGCAATTTTCAATTTGTTTTTTCAGTTCCTGCCACGCTGAATTAATTTCAATCATTTTATTTTTTATTTTTTTCGGTTCAAGACTTCACGTTTTCACAAAATATTTTAATATTATATAATATTCATTAATCCAACAATTAAAAAATTCAGGCGTTCGCCAATAAATCATAGAAATTTATGAAGGGAGGAAAAAGCAGGAATACATAAAAATTTTTCTGCTTAAGAAAATGGCACAGGAACGGCGAAAATCTTCAAATGTTTTACTCGATACAGCTTTGCAGGAATTTTACGGCGCTGCTGACGAGATGGGACTCAGCGAAAAATTAATTTCAATCCTGAGTCA
>CAJODX010000078.1:5348-8726 GCA_905233295.1 uncultured Synergistales bacterium
TGAAATGGATGACGGGAGCATGAACGTTTTTGAAGGCTACCGTGTTCAGCACTCTACGGCTTTAGGACCTTCAAAAGGCGGCATTCGCTATGATCCCGAAGTCGATATGGACGAGTGTGAAGCTCTGGCGATGTTAATGACGTGGAAATGTTCACTCGCCGGGATTCCGTACGGCGGCGGAAAGGGCGGAATTGCCTGCAACCCTTCCGAAATGTCCGAAAAAGAAAGAGAAAAATTATCGCGGACTTACGGCGCAAGAATTTCTCCGATTTTGGGAAACTGGCGCGATGTTCCTGCTCCTGATATGAACACTGGCAGTCAGGAAATGGTCTGGATTCTCGACACTATATGCAAAATGCGCGGTGATCTTGAACCTGCTTTACTGACGGGCAAGCCTGTTGCATTTTGGGGGAGCTACGGTCGAAACGAGGCAACGGGACGCGGAGTAGCAACATGCGGACTTGAAGTTATGAAAATTTTGGGCAAAAATTCAAATTCCGTTACCGCGGCTGTTCAGGGATTCGGCAAAGTCGGAAGCTACACAGCAAAAACTTTAACTGAAGCAGGAGTTAAAGTCGTTGCAATAAGCGATCTGAGCGGCTCATATTATTCAGAAAAAGGCATCAACATTGAAAAGGCATTTGAAACCGTAAACTCAAATCCGAAAAGATTACTGACGGGGTTTGAAAAAAACGGAAACTGTGAAAAAATCGAAAATGAATTATTCATTGACGTTGATTTTCTTTTTCCCTGCGCAAGAGACGGCGTTATCAACAGAAAAACGGCAAAAGAAATCAAAGCGCGTTATATCGTTGAAGGCGCAAACGGTCCTGTTACACCTGAAGGCGATGAAATTCTCGCTGACAAAGGCGTTGTAATCGTTCCAGATTTTCTGGCGAACTCAGGCGGCGTTATAGGCTCATATTTTGAATGGGCGCAAAATTTACAGGGAATTTTCTGGAGTGAAGAAGAATACAATGACAAACTCGTTAGGATCATGAAGGGAAATTTTAAACGCGTATGGGATTACTCGAAGGCAAAACGCGTAACAATGCGCCGTGCTGCGACAATGGCAGCCATTCAAAGAGTAGCGGACGTTGTGAAAATGCGCGGAACTTTTCTTTAAGTTCAAGTTCAAGCTGAAACTCCAAATAATCTCTGAAAAATTTCTGAAAAATCTCAGAGATTATTTTTTTTCTGTTCTATCTGTTTACTCAAAATTAACCGTAAAACCCTCGACTTTAGGCATAGGGATATAAGCCCTTGAAATCTTAATTTGTTCTGATAAAATCATCGTTGTCGAGCTGGAGTGAAATCCGCCGATGTAAAAAATGAAGAAATTTAAGAAAAGAAAATGGTTGGGGCGTCGACCTTACGTGGGGAGTACGTCAAGGAGGAATTTTCAGTTTGTCCCTTAGAAAAGGTCTGATAATTTTTATACTTCTGGCTTTCGGAGTAAACGCAGTGATAATTTTTCGCAGTGTTGATCATGGTACGATCCGTTCGCTTCTTGCTGCTGATAAATTAAAACTTTTGCTGGCACTGTTCGTTGTTTTTCTTGCATGGATATTTGATTCAGGAAGATTCTGCGCACTTGCTGTCGCTGCACATGAAAAAGTTCCGTTTTCGCTCGGAATTGTTCTGACGTGGCTGAATTATTTCGGCAGTGCCGTTACACCTATGCAGAGCGGCGGCGGTCCGTTTCAGGTTTACGCGCTTTACAAAAAAGGAATCCCTGTCGGAAAAGGCATAGCCATAACATTAATGCGTACAATGCTGACGATTTTAATTTTGACTTTGGCTGTACCTGCCGCGCTGATGCTCGACCCGGATATTCTTAAGAGCAGCGCGTTTCTGAAAGGTGTTGTCTTTTACGTTTTCGTTGTCATTCTGGCGACTTGGGCATTTGTGATTTTCACTATAATAAAACCTGAGATTATAAAAAAATTTGCGCGTTCAATTGTGATGTGGCTGAGAAGATTTAATTTTATGAAATCAAACAGAACCGTCATAAAAATTATTCAGTGGCTTGACCGCGAGATTGACAATTATATTTTGAATTTCAGGCTTGCTTTCAACACCGGAAAAATATGGGTCGCTATTGCCGTGATTCTCTCAGCGTTTCATCTTCTCGCATTGTTCAGCGTCCTTCCCGTTTTAATGAGTGCTGTCGGACTTCCTTTCAGATATATTCAGACTATTGCAGTGCAGGCTGTATTCATGTTCATTTTATATTTTGTTCCTACGCCGGGTGCGAGCGGTGTTGCTGAAGGCGGCGGAGCTTTGCTTTATTCAGTTTTAATGCCGGGTAATATGGCTGGGATAATGTCGATAATATGCAGATTTTTCACAGATTATATTTCGATTTTCATGGGTGTTGTCGTAGTCGTTCGGATGCTTGGCTGGGGAGTGAGCGAAAATCTTCATAAGGGAGCTTCGGTTGAAGATGCGTGAATGGATTTTTAAAATGCGCGGCGGTCTATGGACGTTAATATTTTTAATAATTTTATTCACTGCTGAAAAATCTTTTTCATTAAGAAAAATTTTTACTGCGCTCGCGTTTATAATTTTCGGACAGGTCTGGCGTTGCTGGGCTGTGGGCTTCATAGGTCTGTACCGCGGTGAAAATGTTAAAGCTCAAAAACTCGCAACAACAGGACCTTATGCCCTGATGCGGAATCCTTTATATTTCGGAAATTTTTTAATCGGCTTCGGCTGGGCTGTCATAGCCGGAGTTCATGCCGTGATAATTTTTATCGTAAGCTTTTATATTTTATATAATCTCGCGATAATTCCTCACGAGGAAAATTTTCTGCGTTCAAAATTCGGCGCTGAATATGAAAATTATTGCATGAACATAAAAAGATTTTTTCCGGTGAAAATTAAATTTGAAGATTTAAAGGGAAATTTTGACGGAAAAATTTTAATGCGCAGTGAAATTCACACGATAATTTCGACTGTCATCGGCACGCTTTTAATAATCTTAGTGTGTTATACTTGATTGCCTTTTAATTTTACAAAGGAAAAGAGAGTGAGACAGATGGATAAAAACGAAATTTCAAAATCGGAAACAGGCAAGGCTGAAAGCAAAGGGAAAAAGAAACAGTCCGAGATAATGATGAGTGATTTTTTAACCGCGATTTCTGAAACTGAATATCCGAATTATATTATCGAAGCCGCAGGAATCGTCCGCGACTGGATGAACGATGCTGTTAAAAGAAATCAATCCGGCGAGACAGAGCCGCGTGATATTTTTTCGGAATTTTTCGGCGAAGATCTTGAAGATGAAGCAGGAAGCCTTGAAGAGCTTTATTCACGTTTAAGTTCGCTCGAAGAATTTGCGGATGTCATTCCAAATTCAAAAAAATCCGGCGATAA
>CAJODX010000079.1 GCA_905233295.1 uncultured Synergistales bacterium
TCCAATAGACTCTTCGTCTAATTCTGTATCAAAATCGTGTTCCGATGCGTATTCAATCTTGTCAACCGTAATCCATTCAGGAAGGTCGAACGCAGTAGCCACATCATTATCCGTATCATCAGACTGAATGAACACAGTGTACTGATTATTTTTGTCTTTAGGCGCACGGATAAGGACAGAATAATTCGAGTACCCCTGTGTTACATCGAGATTATTGTCTTCATCTGCAAAGACAACGTAACTTGCAAAATCTCCTGAAGTCGGTGTGATTATGCCTGTATGTTCAGTATCAACGTTGACGGAGATCTTATCTACCTCACTAAATGTGAGAGTCTTTTTATCTTCATCAAGATTGTTTAAAATTTCACTGTACGTCGTATCAGTAACGCTGTCGGCAGAAATCGCAGCTATTAAATTAATACTATACGTGTTCTCTGTATCAGGAAGAATGCCGCTGATGAGCATAATATCGCCGCTATCATCTGATGTTATTGAAACATCAAGCACAAGGTCGCTTGAAAGAGTCCAGTCGATTTTATATGCCGCCGAAACTTCTTTCATATTCGAGTCCGTTGCGTCATGCTCGTTGTATTCCCACCATACAAGTTGGGGAAGCCTGTAACGTGCTTTGAAATTGTATCCGATATAACTATCTGTGTTGTTGTCTGAATCAGCTTCAATATCAGGCTCGTCCTCGGGATCTTCACTGCCTGCAAGTCTGTAAACAAGGTTTAAAGGAGAGACAGAAAGTTCCTCTTCCGGGAAAACATAGGATATTCCTTCAGCATCGCTGTATTCTGTGTCAGTTACACTGTTTACAGTCGCAACAACTCTGTATGTGAAATCACCGGATGAAGGAAGACTGTCGCAGTTTACCGTTAAGGTTGTTCCGTCAAGGTTTGCCGTGAGTGTTAAATCTGATGAAACGCTCCATTCAAGCGTATAAGCACTTGAAGATATTTGCTTTAATGATTCAGTATCATCTTCCGGCGCGTTTTCGTTATACTGCCAAAGGACAAGGGACGGCACTGTAAATGTTACTGAGTAAGGCTTGCCGCCGAAAAATTCTTCGGGGTTGCTCTCGTCCGCTGTGAGTTCAAGAACATCATCGTCCCAGTTTTCGCTCCCTGCAAGAGCATATTTTTTCGACACTTCACCAACAGTGATTACATCTCCAGTGTCAAAGCTATACGCTAAACCAACCGCACCGCCGTATGTTGACGTATCTGTTACAGACTCAACTTCAGCTGTAACGCCGACGTTATAGCTGCCCGTCGTTTCGGGAAGAGTTCCGCTGATTGTCAATGTTGTGCCGGAAACAGCCGCGCTTAAGCCGCTGATGTCGGGCGAAAGAGTCCAAGTGAGTGTGTAATCTGAAGTTGAACTCCTGTGTGTTTCATCTTCAGCATCATATGTGTTGTAACTCCACACGAGCATATCGGGTATTGTATATTTGAGTTCAATACTGCGTCCGACGTAGCTGTCATAGTTGTTATTATCATTGGCAACAAGGTCATCGGGAGTATCTTCGGGACTTGTCGCAGCTGCGAGTGAATAGCCAACCGCAAGAGGATATACTGTAATCGTTGCAACACCTGCGAAATCATAGCTTGTACCGTTGGCGGCTTCGTATGTACCTGTAATGCCGCTTACAGTAGCAATAATGTCAACCGTATAATCAGTATCGCTTGAAACGCTTAAAATCAGTTTTGAGTTTGAGCCGCTTGTACTCAAGCTGAGACCTGTCATATCAGTTGAGAGTGTGTAGCTGTAATTGCTTGAAGATACTGCTCCTATATCATCGAGACTGAACCATTTTTCAGTGTTGGTGTTGTAGCCCCATAAATAAACCGCCGGAATGTCATAGCTGAGTGAAATACTATCGCCGTAGTAGCCCTCGAAGTCCTGTCCCTCTATGGGCTCAGGTTCAGATTCATCATCAACATTGCCAAGCTGATATGTAAAATCCGCCATTGCTGCCGATGTCAATGAAAACATCAACGCAACAGCGAGAAACAAAGCCAAAATTTTTCTTGTCAAAGTTCATTTCTCCTTAAAAAAATAAAATAAATTTAAACATTTTTAATCATAACATAATCAGAATCGGAATTTTTCAGAAATTTTTTAACCTCCAAGATACGCGGCACGGACTTTCGGGTTATTGAGAAGTTCAGCTCCAGTGCCGGATAAACTCACAGCGCCGACTTCAAGAACGTAGGCTTTATGCGCGACTTTTAATGCTGCAAAAGCATTCTGTTCAACAAGCAAAATCGTTCGTCCCTGAGCGTTTATTTCGCGGATTATTCCGAAAACCTCGTCAACTAGAATCGGAGCAAGCCCGAGACTTGGCTCATCAAGCATTAACAAATCGGGTCTGCTCATCAATGCGCGTCCGACCGCGAGCATCTGCTGTTCTCCGCCTGAGAGTGTGCTGCCTTTCTGTTTTCTGCGCTCTTTCAATCTTGGAAACAAAGAGTAAACATATTCCAAATCTTCTGCAATACCGTCTGAGTCATCACGGATATACGCTCCGAGATTCAGATTTTCTTCGACTGTCAGCTGCGGCAAAATTCTACGTCCTTCAGGACTTAATGAAATTCCGAGTTTCACGTGAGTTTCAGCAGGTTTGCCTAAAATCGAAACGGATTTGTCATCGCGTGGAGACGTGAAAATCATTTCATCGGCACGTGCTTTAACAAGTCCCATAATGGAACGGATAACGCTGGATTTTCCTGCACCGTTCGCACCTATCAGCGTTACGATTTCACCGCGCTCAATCGTAAGAGAAACATCCCGTACAGCGTGAATAGCTCCGTAGTTTACGTTGAGATTTTTAATTTTCAGCATTTCCATTTATGCTGCACTCCCTTCCGAAGCTCCTGCGCCGAGATACGCCTCAATGACACGCGGATTTTTCCTGATTTCGTCAGGTGTTCCCTGAGCAATGTGAACGCCCTGGTCAAGAACATGAATGTAATCGCAGACGTTCATAACGACTTTCATATCGTGTTCAATTAAAAGAATCGTCAGATTAAATTCATCGCGAAGGCGGCGGATAAATTTCATTAACTCTTCGCTTTCCTGCGGATTCATTCCGGCAGCAGGCTCGTCAAGCAACAAAAATTTCGGTCTTGTTGCCAATGCCCTTGCGATTTCAAGTCTTCTCTGCGCACCGTAAGGCAAAGATGAAGCCTGCTCTTCAGCAAATTCGTCAAGTCCTAGCTGCTCAAGAAGATTCATTGCCTGAGCCTTTGCAGTCGAATCCTCACGGATAACATCAGTGAAAATGAACGGCATTAAACTTTGCCACCATTGATATTTTTGACGAACCCTCGAACCTATCATTACATTTTGTAAAACAGTTTCGTGTCCAAAAAGACGGATATTCTGGAAAGTCCTGCTCATACCGGCTCTGCAGACTTCATCAGGTCTTAAACCGCCGATGGATTTACCCAAAAATTTTATCGTGCCTGACGTAGGTTTATAAAATCCGCTGATGACGTTGAACGCTGAAGTTTTTCCAGCACCGTTCGGACCTATCAAGCCAACGATTTCCAAACGTTTGATTTTGAGCGAAAGATTTTCGACAGCTGAAAGTCCGCCGAATCTTAATTTCACGTTTTCGAGTTCAAGGACTGTTTCAGATTCTTCCTTAACTTTTTTGTGCTTCGGCTTCGGGAAGAAAATGTCCCACGAAAACTCGCGCATTCCCATAATGCCTTCGCGGCGGAAAATTATCACGACAATCAGGAGCAGCGAGAATATAACCATTCTCATGCCTGGAATGCCGGGAATGTTAATATTAAAGACCGTTATCGGATTTTCAACAAAACGCAGACATTCAAGCATAGTTGTAACGAGGAACGAGCCGATAATCGAACCTGTTACAGAACCAAGTCCGCCTACAACAATGATCATTAAAATATTGTAAGTCTGCGTAATCATAAACATTCGCGGGTCAATCGTCGTTATCAGATTTCCCATTAATGCACCGCCAAGCCCTCCGCCGAAACAGCCGAGAGTGAACGCGAGAACTTTTACTTTGAACGTGTTGATGCCCATCATTTTTGCCGCGACTTCATCATCACGGACAGCACGCAACACGCCGCCGAAATTGCTTCGCAGCATACAGACGGTGCAGAGCAGAACGATTCCAAGACAGCTCCAGCTCATAAAAAGGGTCGTGTAAGCGGGAATGCCTTTCAGCCCCAAAGAGCCGTTCGTGAGCCTCGCAGTGTTCGTGATTAAAATTCGGATTATTTCAGCAAAGCCGAGAGTTGCAATGCCAAGATAATCTCCGCCGAGCCTTAAAACAGGAAGAGCGACAAGAAGTCCGAAAAATGCCGCGGCAAGTCCTGCAAGAATCAACGAAATTATGAACGGCGCGTTGACGTTCAGAAGCCACGGATAAATATCTTCGAGAATCCACATTGCGTTTTTCTGCGCCGGACTTAAAACGAGCAGTGCTGAAACGTATGCTCCGATTGCCATGAAGCCGGCGTGTCCAAGCGAAAACATTCCCGTTATACCGTAAATCAGATTCAAGCTTAAAGCTAAAATTGCGTTAATCGCGATTAAATTTAAAATTCTCTGCCAGTAGCCGTTTAAAAGTTCGGGAGCTTTGTTGAGAAAAACCGCGAATAAAATTATAGAAAAAACAGATAGAGTTAAACTTCTTACTCTTCGCATCAGATTTTATCCTCCAGTTTCTCGCCGAGCAAACCCGTAGGTCTGAACAGCAAAATTAAAATTAAAAGCAAAAACGCAAATGCATCTTTATAACCCGACAGCGTCGGAAAAAATGCAACGGACATTATCTCAACGAAGCCGAGAAGCAAACCACCTATCATCGCTCCGGGCACTGAGCCGATGCCGCCGAACACAGCCGCTATGAAAGCTTTTATTCCGGGAGTCATTCCCATAAAAGGCTCAACACGTGGATAACGCAACGCCCACATTATGCCGGCAACAGCCGCGAGTGCAGAGCCGAGTCCGAATGCAAGCGCGATAATTTTATTGACACTAACGCCCATCATTCTGGTTGTTTCAATGTCAAACGAAATCGCACGCATTGCAAGCCCGGGTTTCGTCCTGTACAAGAGCCAGAGCAAAGCTCCAACCAAAATAAACGCAACAACAGGAACTAAAATTCCAAGCGGAATTAAACGGACTCCGTTTGAAAATTCAATGGGCTGCATCAAAATCGGAGGCTGGACAACGGGGCGCGGCATTCCTGTGAAGACAACAACCGCGAAATTTTCAATGAAAAATGAAACTCCGATAGCACTGATTAACGCTGAAATTCGCGGAGCTTCACGCAAAGGTTTGTAAGCTATCCTGTCAACGAGAAGACCGCATACAGTCGTTCCTATTATTGCGAGGACAACGCCGACAGCCCATGGGAGTTTATAAACTATCGTGGCAAAGTAAACAAAATATGCACCGAGCATAAAAATATCGCCGTGGGCAAAATTTATTAATCTCAAAATTCCATATACCATCGTGTAGCCCACAGCAACAAGCCCGTAAAGAGAGCCTAAACTCAGCGCGTTTATAAAATGCTGAACAAAAATATTTAATTCCATATTTTTAAAAATAAAAGTGAGAAGTTTTGACTCCTCACTTCAAAATCTTAACTGTTTTCAGACTTCCGGCACAACAATTCCGACAAATGTTTTTTTGCCGCCTTTAATCTCAACGATACCCATATCTTTTTCAGCATCGTGTGTTGCGTTGATTGTTGTCATGCCTGTAACTGTCGGAAGATCTTTCGTTGTCTCAAGAGCATCGCGGATTTTTGCAGGTTCTGCGCTTCCGGCTCTTTCAATCGCGTCTTTAAGCATAATGTAGCAGTCATAGCCGAGTGCGCAGTTGACGTTCGGGGCTTTGTCGGGATGAATTTTGTTCCATTCTTCGGTGAAAGCCTTTGCCGTGTCGTTCATCTCAGGCATTGAAGGGTCATAAGCGAATGTCGTGTGCATAAAACCTTCGACCGCATCACCGCCGAGCGTTACGATTTCGGGGTTGTCCATTGCGTCCGCGCCGATGAATCTGAATGCCGCGCCGAGTTCTTTCGCCTGTTTAAGAACGATTGCGCCTTCAGCAAAATATGCCGGCAAAAATACGATGTCGGGTTTCGCATCGATTAAGGCAGTGAGCTGTGCGGTGAAGTCCGTGTCGCCTGACTGATAGAAAAGGCTTGCAACGATTTCGCCGCCCATTTTTTTGTAAGAGTCGCGGAAAAATTTTCCAAGTCCAACGCTGTAATCGTTTGACATGTCAACGAGGGTTGCAGCGCGTTTGAAACCTAAATTTCTGAATGCGTAAGTAGCCGCGCCCGCACCCTGGAACGGGTCAATGAAGCAAACTCTGAAATAAAATTTTTTGTCCTGCGTTACGAGAGGGTTGGTGCATGACGTTCCGATGACGGGGATTCCGGCTTTCTCTGCGACTTCTCCGCCAGCCATTGCGAGCGATGAACCGTACGTGCCGATGATAGCATTGACTTTGTCGTTTTCGATTAAACGTGTAACAGCGTTTGCCGCCTCGACTTTATCAGACTTGTTGTCAACGATGATTAATTCAACTTTCTTCCCGAGAATTTCAGGATTAAGAGTATGAGCAAGCTGTGTGCCTTCAAGTTCAAGCTGTCCGCCGAAAGCGTTCTGACCTGTGAGACAGTTGAACACGCCGACTTTGATAACGTCATCATCAGCGTACGCAACAACACAGAGCATTAACACAAGCATTAATGCCGCTAAAAATTTACGCATAAAAAAACAACTCCTTCATGACTTTGAAAAAATTTTCAAAATTATAACACTGAAAAAATTTTCTTTTTCATCATGCGCTTTGAGCCCCTCGGCATTTTTGTTTGCTTGAGGGAGCATCTACGTGTGTGCGTAGCGTTGGAAAAGTTTTTATCATAAACTCGCAGGAAGACCTCCGTTTTTAAACGGAAGATGAATTGCATTTTATGTATAATAACACACAAAAAGAGAGAAAAGGCATAGTCAAATTTGCAGAGTTTTTCGATTAAAAACAGATTTTTTTGCATCTCAACGAAAATGAATTGTAAACCTGACTAAGTTTACAATCGAATTTTTTCAAAATTTTTTTGCCACAACAAAAACATAAAAATTTTTTAGCATTAATGCAGGGCAACAGCATTTACCGAAAAAAACGAAAAAACGATGTAGCGTTGGAAAAGTTTTTATCATAAACTCGCAGGAAGACCTCCGTTTTTAAACGGAAGATGAATTGCATTTTATGTATAATAACACACAAAAAGAGA
>CAJODX010000080.1 GCA_905233295.1 uncultured Synergistales bacterium
GAGAAAAATTCTTTCGCGCAGTGCGATGGGAGTTGTTGCAGGAGAAGTTTTCGCGAGCTGGGGCTATGCAATGGACAAGAAATGGCACAAAATTGACGCGCCGTGGGAGGTCGGGCTTGCTGTGAATTTCCCGAACAATCTCGTAGATGTGAAACTCGCTGTGATGTACGGCTCAGAAGAATGGAAGGCTGGAATTTTTCTCGGCATTCCGATATGGGATCATTACCCGTTGCCTTAAATTTAAAATAAAAATATATCAGGAGTCAGGAGATAAAACAAAAAATTTTAGTCTCCGACTCCTAATTTTTTTAAAGTTTCAGTGTCGGCAAGCTTGTAATTTTTTATTCCGTAATCCCACGCCGAAAATCCTGACGTGTTCGTCATTTCAATGTCTGCTCCGGCTTCGATTAAAGTTTCGACAACATCTTCTGTATTGCTTGAAGCAGCGTAAATTAAAGCCGTATTTCCGAAAATATCCTGAGCGTTGATATATGCTCCGGCTTTTATGAGCATACTGACAACGCCTGATGTATTGTCTCGGGATGCGAACATAAGAGCGCTTGAAAGTGCTTTGTTTTTTGAATTTACATTAACGCCTGCGTCAATGGCTTCAGCTATTTCCTCTTCACTGCCGGAACGGCATATCTTTAAAAATTCTTTCCGCAACGATGAGAGCATCAATTTTTTCAAGGCTCTTGAATCGTTTAATCTGACGTTGCCTTTCGCAATTTCGAGAGGCGTTTTGCCTTTATCGTTTGCAATGTTCAAAACAGCTCCGGCGTTTATTATCGCCATAACAGTTTCAGAATCGTTGTAACCCGCCGCAAAATGAAGAGCAGTGTTGCCGGTTTTATTTTTAGCGTTTACATCGGCGTGATTGTCGAGAAGAATTTTCACGGCTTCAAACGAATTATATTGCGCGGCAGTCATCAAAGGTGTTGTTTTGTTCTGGGTCTGAACATTGACGGCTGCACCCTGTTCGATTAATTCTGAAATTTCCTGCGGCGTTCCTGTCTTGCAGGCTTCAAAAAGACGCATGTCTATATTGTCTTCAAATTTTTGTTTATGTTCCGGCGTTTTTGTTTTTGTTTCCTGTTTCGCTGCCGTTTTTTCAAATTCATCAGGAGCTAAGAGTTCCATGACTTCCGTGTCTGTGAGATTCGTGTTGCTGCGTGCATAGTCCGAAGGTTTTTTCTTTTCGTGATTGAGAGCGTCAACGTCTGCGCCCTTGTCGATTAATAATTTCACTATTTCGGGAGTGTTCTGCATGGCTGCGAAATGAAGAGCCGTGTTGCCCTTGTGATTTCGCGCAGTGATGTCCGCGCCCGCGTCAATGAGAGCTTCAACAGCTTTTGTATCTCTGTTGTACTGCGAGGCGAGCATTAAAGCAGTAGTCTTGTTATTGTTCTTTGCGTTCGGATTCGCGCCCGCATCGAGAGCCTCAAGAATTTTTGAAAAATCCGCCGTTTTGCAGAGCGCTCTGAAATTCAAATCCTGAACCGCGCTTTTCTTTGCAGTGCCGCCTGAAAGCTGTTCCCATTTATTTGGCATTAAACGTTTAGCTTCGGCTTTGTTTTCGTTTTCAATGTCTTTCACTGACAGCAACATCGGAGGATATTTTGTCTGGCTGAACCATTTTACACGAGCCGTAACTTCATATTTTATCTGTTTTGTGTTGGATTCGTCATAGTCATAAAGTCTGCGCCCGATTTCAGAAGGCGGAATCTGTGCGAGCAGTCCGTCTTTCAGTTCAACCAGTGCGCCTGAAGAGTTGCTGATTCGTTTTATCTGAACGCGAACGTCCTGTCCGATTTTATATTTTGAATATTTTTGTGCAACGTTAAGATTATAATCTTCATCAGCCTGACGGAGACTTAAAATTATTTCTTCGCTGCTTTTTTCAAGGACTTTGAAAATATATTTTCTGCCTTTGACGTAAGAATTTTTAATTTCGCCGTCCCCGTCCGAAGGAATTTCGCTCAAAGGCACGTATGCAGAAAGCCTGCCGATTAAAACTGAAAAAGAATCTTCAGAAATTTCAGAGATTCTTCCCTTTACGATATAGCCGGGTTTCAAAACAAGCCTGAAAAGCCATTCACATAATTTCAAAGCTTCATCGAGCAGACGTACAGCCTCGCCTTCAGACGTGTAAGTGTTGTCGTAACGTTCGTGAACAGCCTTGTTGCGAGCCATTCTGAGATTATGAAGCGAATCTTTTATTTCGTCAGTGATGATATAACTCTTGAACAGGGCATCTATTCTGTACATCTGGTCGCGTTCGTGAGTTTCGATGCTGTTCGTACTCATAAGATAGTCAACGATAGCTTCGCCGATGTCCCCAAGACATATAAGACAGTAACGTGTATTCGAGTGTAAATTTTCTTCAGCTTCGCGCCCGATTTCGGTTAAATTTGCAAGTGGTGGAACATAACGTCCCGGCAAAAATAAATCTTCAAGAAATTCAAATCTGTTTCTGGCGTGTTTAAGCACAAACCATTCGCACAATTCCTGAGCCGTTGCCATAAGATACGACGATGCCGTTTCTGAATCATATTCGTTTTCTTCAGCTTCGTTTTTGACTGCAATTAAAGCGCAGATTTTTTCCGCAGTTTCAGAGTCAATGATTTCAAGGCGCATTAACTCTTCCAGTGCGTTTGAACCCGTGAAATTATTTTCAATGTGATTGGCGCGGCATAAAAATTCCGTAATTTTTTCCGCTATTCTTCCAAGGTAAAACAGACAAAGATTATTATCAGAGTTTAACAACTCCTCAGCTTTTTTTCCGTATTTTGCGATTTGGGGAAACTGATCTTCGAGAAATTCAAATCTGTTTTGCATTTTTATAAAAACAGGAATCAGGAAGTGAAATTTTTGTCCCCTGATTCCTGCTTGCCTTTCTTAGCCTATTTCTGCAATTAATTTTTCAACTGCTTCGTGTGCGTCTGCAGGAAGTTTGTCGATTCCGCCGCGTTCCGTGTCTCTGGACTTGATGAAGTTCAGTCTGTCCTGGAAACGTTTCTTTAACTGCGTTCTGTATTCAGTGTTCTTGAGATCAGCGTCGAAGCCTTCGATAGGCATTGTCTTGATGCCTGTGAGATTTCCGAAAGGCTCCCATTTTGCTTTGCCTTCAACGATTTTCTCAAGGATCATCAGCGTATTCTCTTTGCCTACGGGTTTGCCCATGAAGTTGCCCGTGTTGAGAATGTAGCAGTCAACGCCGTCAGCAATGAGCTGTTTGAATCTCTCGTAGTCCATTCCGAGCGGATATGTTCTGAACGGGTTCGCGTAAGGTTCGCAGACGAGTGCGTCAGGGTCAACGCCAGGAGCAAGATTTTCCGCGCTTGTTCTCTTTGTTGCGAGCGTTGCGCCGAGGACTGAACCGAGTGAAGGACCTTCGAGTTTGAGAACAGGCGGGATTGTCGGATCTCTCATCAGCCAGAAAATAGCGTTGAGAGGCTCGTCGATTCTGTCAACTCTGTTGGGAGACCACATACGCGACTTGATTGCGCGTCCGTTTCCGTTGCGGACATCTTCAGTAACGGCGATTAATTTTCCGTTTTCGTCCTTTACGCAGCCGCAGTTCTGCATTGTGAGCAAGAATTTATTATCAGGGCAGCCGATCGGGTAGTCTGCAACTTTATCAAAATATGTAGGCTCAAGTGCGATTGCGTATTTGTCTTTGACGTTGACAACGAAAGCATCATCGTGAAGAACCATAACATCATATTTACCGTCATGTTTTGCGTGCGTGATTGTTGACTTTCCTGAACCCGAAAGACCGAATGCAGCGAGAACATATTTTTTGTTGCTTCCGTCCTTGAGGGTGTAGCGTTTAAGTCCGCCGTGGCATGACGCGTAACCGTTGCGTGCGGCGATTCCCCAAGCGAGTGTCAAAGTTCCTTTCTTTAACTCGCCGAAATAACGAAGTCCGAGGACAATTGCGCAGTTTTCTTCAGGTGAGAAGAATGCAAGTCCGAGCGGGAAGTCGGGGTGCGACCAGTCCGGGTCAGCGACAAAGAAAATATCGCCGTCGTGGTCGGAAATTCTGCGGGATTTTTCATAGCGCGGTTTGTAAGCCTCGTTTGCATACTGGAAGTTAATCATCCAGTTGTATAAATTATTTTCGTAGCCTTCCGGAACGATGATATGTGCAGCCGTCATAAAATCTTCGTCAAGTCCGACATACGCGTCAGCCTGATAAAGTTTTTTGTAGCGCATCTTATAGACAGCTTCGCGAATGATTTTGCAGTATTTTGCAACGTCAACGTCAGGCCAGCCTACAATGCGGCGTGCTGCGGCGGTGCGTCCGAAGATTGCGCCGTCATTGAACAGAAGGACGTTTGCGTCCATCGGGAGTTCCTGCTCGGTTGGCTTGTACACCGGCATACCTGTGAGTTCGATTGTGCCGGGAGAATTTTTGGCGAGATTATAAGCCTCTTTCAGGTCTAAGACGTGATGAACGTTGTTGCCGTAGAAAAGAGTTTCAATGGTTGTACGCGGCTGTGCGCGATAAATTTTCTTGAAATTTTCGGGATCATAATGACCGATTGTTGACATTTTGAAAAAATTGCCCCTTTCTAAAAAAGATTTAAAAAGTATTCGTTTTAATTATAGCACCGAAAAAATTTTCGCATATTGAATTTTCGCATATCAAAAATTTTGAATTTTGTTTGACTTTTAATTATTTTATTGTATAATCCTGTGCCAGTTGATAATTTTATGCTCTATGCGGTTGAAGCGTCAACCATAACAAAGTTTTAAATTCACTTACGGAGCGTAGCGCAGTCTGGCTTAGCGCGCATGGTTCGGGTCCATGAGGTCGGAGGTTCGAATCCTCTCGCTCCGACCATTTTTTATCCCCATCGGAGTTTATAGACTTTCACGGAAATATATTTTCATCTCTCTGCAAGAATTGTAGAAAAAATTCGCGTTTTTCTTTTCTGCAATCGAACGCATGAAGAGAGATTATTACTTTTCAGATAAACACAATGTGAACACACCCCAGAGATGAATCGCGAAAGAAAAAAATCGTAACTTTATCGAAAAATTTTTCTTTGTGAAATTTTATGAATGCTAAAATTTTTTTATATTCTTGTAGTGGCAAATGTAGTGGCAAAACAAATTCTTTTCATCGAAAAAATTTTGAAAAATTCCAATTGTAAACTTAGGTAGGTTTACAATTCATTTTCGCGAGGTTGCAAAATTTTCACAATGTCAATATTTATTAAATTCGGCATGAACACTCGCGACTTCAGTCGTGAGATGAAATGCCGCCGTAGACTTTAGTTTCTATAACTAATTGACTTTTTAAAAAAGTAT
>CAJODX010000081.1:0-4607 GCA_905233295.1 uncultured Synergistales bacterium
AGTAGCATAAAGCCAAAGGGGACAGGAAGAACGAGGAAAAGTCAAAAAAGTGTGCTTTATTACACAGAATAAAACTCCATAACACTTTTTATGTAGCAGAATAAACTTTGAATTTTCAGGAAATTTATTTCAGGCTTCAAAACTTTTGGAGTCGTCAGGGCTGTGTTATTCAACAGCCTTATGATATTGAAGTCGGTGCAGGCACAATGAATCCTGCCACCGCTCTGCGCGTTCTCGGTCCGGAACCGTGGCGCGTTGCATACGTTGAACCTTCAAGAAGACCTTCGGACGGACGTTATGGAAAAAATCCGAACAGACTTCAGCATTATTATCAGTATCAGGTGATAATCAAACCTGCTCCGGCGAACATTCAGGAACTTTATATCGAAAGTCTTGCAAGCCTCGGCATTGACCCAAGTGAACATGATATAAGATTTGTTGAAGATGACTGGGAAAACCCTTCGACAGGCGCGTGGGGGCTGGGCTGGGAAGTCTGGCTTGACGGAATGGAAATCACGCAGTTCACATATTTTCAGCAGCTCGGCGGCATTGATATGGAAAATGTTCCAGCTGAATTAACATACGGAATTGAAAGAATCGCAATGTATGTTCAGAAAGTCGATAACGTCTATGACCTTGAATGGGAAGGCAATGTCAATTACGGCGATGTTCATTTACAGGGCGAAATCGAGCATTCACATTATAATTTTGAAATTGCTGACACGGAAATGTTATTCCAGCTGTTCCAGATGTATGAAGCCGAAGCCGGAAGAATTTTAGATAAAGGCTTTGTCCTTCCCGCGTATGACTATGTTTTGAAAAGTTCACACACTTTCAATTTGCTGGACGCACGCAACGCAATCAGCGTAACCGAACGCACAGGATATATTTCAAGAGTACGTGCGCTCGCTTGCAGATGTGCAGCCGCCTACCGTGAACAGCGCGAAAAAATGGGCTTCCCGTTAATGGAAAAATTTGAAAATTCAACGGGAAATTATTTTGAGGAGTAAAAAAATGGCAATAAAAAATATTTTGCTTGAAATCGGCACTGAGGAAATTCCTTCGCGTTTTATTCCTGACGCTCTTGAAACATTGAAAAAAAACGCTGAGTCTTCTCTTGCTGCCAACAGAATAGAATTTAAGGACGCTAAAACTTACGCGACACCGCGCAGGCTGGTTTTGCTGATTACAAACGCAAGCGATGCACAGACCGAAATAGTTGAAATGCTGAAAGGTCCTCCCGTCTCGACGGCTTACGACAAAAACGGCGAACCTACACGCGCCGCTGAAGGTTTTGCAAAAGGCAAGGGCATTAAAGTCGATGAATTAAAAGAAATCGAAGTCAACGGAGTTAAATATATTGCCGCTGAAGTCCGTCAGGAGAGCAAAAAAACTTTTGACGTTCTGCCGGAGCTTCTCAAAAATTTAATTTCAAGTCTTACGTTCCCCAAGAGCATGTACTGGGACAACTCAGGCGTAAGATTTGCAAGACCTGTTCGCTGGATTGTCGCGCTTGCAGACGAAAAAATAATTCCGTTCAAATTCGGAAATGTCGAGTCAGGACGCAGAACGAGCGGACACAGATTCATGGGCAAAAAATCAATCGAGGTTTCAAACGCCGCGGAATTTCTTGATGTTTTATACGACAACAACGTTATTTTGGATCAGGAAAAAAGACTTCAGAAAATGAAATCCGCAATCGCAAATTTACAGCAGAATTTTGACGGAAATTATGAAGTCGAAATGGACTCGAAAATCCTCGAAGAAAATTTGTATCTCGTTGAATATCCTGTGCCGTTTGCAGGTTCGTTCGACAAACGTTATCTTGAAATTCCCGAAGAAGTTCTGACAACTTCAATGAAAAAAAATCAGAAATATCTCGCTGTCCGCAGCAGGGATAAAGGCGGCAAACTCGCAAATTATTTTGTCGGCATCAGCAACAATATGGTGCCTGACGTAAATGTAATCCGTGAAGGCAACGAAAGAGTTTTGCGTGCAAGACTTGAAGACGCGGCTTTCTTCTGGGAGGAAGACAGAAAAATTCCTCTCGCATCTTACGTTGAAAGATTAAAAAACGTAACGTATCAGGAAAAACTCGGCAGCGTTTTAGATAAAGTCATGCTGACTAGAAAGTTAGCTCTCTGGTTCTGCGAAAAATATAACATGAAAGACATTGCATCTCTCGTTGACAGAGCCGCGTATCTTTCAAAAGCCGATCTTGTTACCAGCATGGTGTTCGAGTTCACTGACCTTCAGGGCGTAATGGGGCGTGAATATGCAAAGAGTGCCGGCGAAGACCCGAGAGTTGCTCTCGCATTGTACGAGCAGTATCTTCCGCAGACAGCTTCAGATAAAACTCCGACTGATGATGTCGGTGCTGTGTTGGGTCTTGCTGAACGCGTTCACATAATAACGGCGTGCCACAAAGTCGGGCTTGAACCGACAGGCTCGCAGGATCCTTACGCTCTCAGACGTGCCGCAAGATGTATCAACGAAATTTTATTCGCAAGAAAATATAATTTTGACATCACTGAAGCCGTTAAAGAATCCTGCAAAATTAACGAAGTCGATGAAGAAACTCAGGCAAAAATTCTTGAATTTATAAAACAGCGTCTTCATGTCCAGCTGAAAGAACGCGGCTTTGACCATGAACTCGCAGCACTCGGCATCAGCGTCGCAGGGAATGTTCCTTATCAGGCTCTGAAATTCATTGAGACAATGAACGGCGTTAAAGCTGATGAATGGTTCACGGCTCTTGTGAGTTCCGCGCTCAGAGTCAAAAATATTCTGCGGAAAAATTCAAATGAAATCACAGGCACAGCTCCTGATGAGGCTTTAATGTCAGTTGAAGCTGAAAAAGATTTATTCAGAGAAGTTTCAAGACTTGCAGAACCTGTTAAAAATGCTCTTGAGGCTTACGACTGGAAGGGACTTGCAAAAATGCTCGCGGAACTTTCGCCTGTCGTTGCAAAATTCTTTGATGACGTAATGGTCATGGATAAAGACGAAAAAGTCAGAGCAAACCGTCTGGCTCTGCTCGAACAGTGCAATAATCTTTTCAGCGAAGTCGGGGATTTGAGCGTTCTGTCGTGAATTTTTTATGCTCAGGGAGCAGGAAGTGAAAAATTTTCTGCTTCCTTGTGCAATTTGAAAGGAATGTAATTTTAATTTTGAAAAATTTTGAGAGCGTCCTGAATTTTATACGGTTAAAAGATAAAAATATAAATTTCCGTGTGAAGAGTCAGGACGATTTTTTTGTAAATATTTCCGATGTGATTTCCGACAGCCGCGATGTTGTGCCGGGGACTTTATTTGCCTGCATAAAAGGCGAAAACTCAGACGGACATGAATTTATCAGAAAAGCTGAAACTCAGGGCGCGTGTGCATTGCTATGCGAACATGAAGTTGATTCGGATCTGCCGCAGATTATTGTCGGACGCGTTCGTGATTTTCTCGGCGAAACAGCCGCGTTTGTTTATGATTATCCCTGTGAAAAATTATTGATGGTCGGCGTTACAGGCACAAACGGCAAAACGACTACGACTTACATAATACGGAGCATTTTACAGGCTGCCGGAATCCGTTCAGGGCTTTTGGGAACGATAATCGAGAGCGACGGACTGAACGATAAAGAAGCCAGCCGCACAACACCTGAAAGCTGTGTTGTTCAAAGACAGCTCGCTTCAATGTTGAAAAACGGATGCGGAGCTTGCGTCATGGAAACTTCATCACACGGACTTTTTCTCGGCAGAATAAAAGGCGCGTCATATGATGTTCCGGTATTCACGAATTTATATCCCGAACATCTGGATTTTCATTTGAACATGGAAAATTATTTTGCCGCAAAAAAACTTTTATTCACGGACTACACGAAAAAAAATTTTGTCGGTGCGGTGAATTTCGATGACCCTTACGGCAAAAGACTGCTGAAAGAATTTCCCGAAAATCTTCGCGGCTTCGGACTTGACGAAAATGCGGACTCAAGAGCTTTTAACATTAAAACGAATCTCAACGGCACTGAGCTTGAAATTTCCACAAAAGGCTTCAAAAATATAAAATTAAAAACTCCTTTAGTCGGAGATTTCAATGTTATGAACACTCTTTGCGCCGTGAGTGCGATGCGCGGGCGCGTTGATGACGAAGCTATTATCGAAGGTGTTGCGAATGTTCCGCAGGTTCCGGGAAGGCTCGAACGTATTGACTTTGATAACGGCGCGTGCTGTTTCATAGATTTTGCACATACGCCGTCAGCATTGAGGAGCGTTTTGCGGACGATAAAAAAACTTTCCGAAGCAGAAAAAAATTCAGCAAGAATTATTTCAGTGTTCGGACACGGCGGCGGACGTTATCAGCAGAACAGACCTGAACTTGCACGGGCAGCTTCAGATTTTGCAGATTATATAATCATAACGTCAGACAATGCGCGCGATGAAGATCCGATGAAAATTGCTGAAGCCATAGCTGCGGGGGCGAGTGTTCCGTACAAAATTATTCTTGACAGACCTGAAGCTGTGAAATACGCTTTGAATTTGCTCAAAACGGGAGATGTACTCGTGCTGACGGGCAAAGGACCTGAAAAATTTATTTTAATCGGAGATAAAAAAATT
>CAJODX010000081.1:4623-9884 GCA_905233295.1 uncultured Synergistales bacterium
GAACGCGGAGTTAGAAATTTTTTTTAGAACCTGTTCCAACAGAAATTGAGCAGGCTCTAAAAAATTTTTTAATTTTTAATTCGATTTTTCTTCCGCTTCTTCAGTTTCGTTTTCGGGCTTCAAAATCCATTTGCCCCAGTCGAAGCCGATAAGACCGCTTATAATATATAACGCAAATAAAAACAGCGGTGCGGAATTTTTCAAAAATATAAACGACAGCGCAAACATCGAAAATAATAAAATGCATTTCGCAGGGTCTGCGGTCTTTTTCGTGAGTTTTTTCATATTCGCGTAAGGAATGCTCGAAATCATAAGTCCGCCGACTGCAAAAAGAATCAACGCCATTACAGGCGCGGGAATTTTTGAATCAAGTTTTGCGATAACGAACGATGCAACGAACAATCCTCCGGCAGGACACGGAAGCCCCTGAAAAGGTCCGGGAACATGGACGATATTAAATCTCGCAAGACGCAGAGCAACGCTCAAAGCAAAGAAACACGCCGCGGCAGCTCCGAAAAGATTTAAGCTCCGTACTGAAACCTGATAAAGTAAAATCGCCGGCGCAACACCGAAACTCACAAGATCTGCAAGGCTGTCAAATTCAAGTCCGAACTGCGAACCGCCGCCCAGCATTCTCGCGACTTTGCCGTCAAAACCGTCAAACAGTACCGCGAAGAATACAAGCCACGCCGCTATAATATATTTTCCGTTGAGGGTCATCATCAGCGAAAATATACCGCAAAGCAAATTTCCGCTCGTTACCATGTTAGGAAGAATCTGGCGAAACTGCAAAGGTTTCTTTTTTTCAACTTTTCCCATTTTTCTGCGAATCCTCAAAAAATTTTTCAACTTTCAATCACTCCTATGCATGTAAGTCCGGCTTTTACATTATCGCCGTTTTTTATTTTCAATACTGTATCATCAGGCAAATATAAATCAACCCTTGAACCGAGTTTTATCATTCCGCATCTCTGTCCCGCTTCAAGAATATCGCCGCGTCTCAGTCTGCATACAATGCGCCTTGCAACAAGTCCGGCAATCTGTGTCATCATAACTGCGCCCCACTGCGTTGAAAATCCGATAAAATTTCTTTCATTTATTTCCGATGCTTTTGGCGCAAATGCCGCGAGTTTTTTTCCCGGAATATATTCAAGATAATCAACACGACCTGTACAAGGTGCGCGGTTGACGTGAACGCTGAAAATGTTCATAAAGATTCCGACTTTTGTACAATGTCCTGTGAAAGGGTGTGAAGACTTTGAAATTTCAACGACTTTTCCATCGGCTGGCGAATAAAAATATCCGTCCTTATATTCCGTTTTGCGTTCAGGATCGCGGAAGAACCATATGACTAAAACAGTAAGTGCGAGCAGTACCGCAGCAGGTATCCATGAAATAAAAGCAAAAGCTCCCGTTATGAGAGCCATGTATACCACAGATGAAATTCCGTCTTTAGCTATTTTCATTTTCGTAATTTTCCGCAGTTTCATTTTCTTCAAAAGGAATATCGCCGGTTGCTTCGCTATCTTCAGAGCCGCCGCGTACAACGCTGCAATCTGCAACAGTATCGCCATCATCAAGACGCAGAACTTTGTTGCCCTGTGCCTGCCGTCTCAAAGTCGAAATTTCCGAAGCCGAGATTCTAATGGCGCGTCCTTTTGACGTTATGACGATTATGTCATCGTTATCGTGAATTGCAAGACTTGCCGAAAGACTTCCGGTCTTGTCGCTCAAATCCATTATGACAACGCCGCCCGTTGCTCTGTGATGTGCAGTGAACGATGAAAATTCAGAACGTTTGCCTATTCCTTTTTCGCTTAAAACAAAAATTTTTCTGCTGTCATCAACAACATCACAGCTTAAAACTCTGTCGCCCTCTTTGAGTTTCATAGCATTGACACCGCGTGCGCTACGTCCCATAGCTCTGAACTCCTCTTCAGAAACTCTCAGAGCCTGAGCTTCTTTTGAAATCAATAAAAGATCGCTCGTACCTGTTGTAAGGCAAACCTGAGCAATTTCATCGCCTTCATCAAGACTCATAATACGGCGCGGTCTGTTTGAAGAGTCAAGCGTTTCCATTTCAACACGTTTGGCAATTCCAAATCTTGTTATGAAGAAAGCGAATTTCCAGCTGCCTGAGTCTTCGCCCGCAATGTTTACGATTTTTTCATTTTCAAGCAGCGGCAGGAATTTCGATACGAGTTTGCCTTTCCCGGATTTTGTTTCGGTGATTTCGTAACCTTTTACAGACATCATGCGACCGAGATTCGTGAAGAAATAAATCTGTCTGTGTGTATGAGTTACACAGAGCAATTCAATGCTGTCATCTTCACGGACTCCTGAACCTTTTCTGCCTTTGCCGCCTTTGCCCTGAGTTTTGTAAAATTCAAGCGGAAGTCTTTTTATAAATCCATCTTTTGAAAGAGTTATCACAATGTCTTCCTCTTGAATGAAAGCTTCATCGGGGATTTCGTCAACGGCTTCGGTGATTTCGGTGCGGCGTTCATCTCCGAAACGCGAGGAAAGCTCTTTGAGTTCATCTCTGATAACACCGTCAAGAACTTTTTTATCAGCAAGAATATTTTGAAAAGAGGCTATGTCCGCGAGCAGTTTTTTCTGTTCATCGTCAAGACGGCTTCGTTCAAGTCCCGTTAATCTTTGAAGTCTCATGTCCAGAATCGCCTGAGCCTGTCCGTCAGAAAATCCTAACTCAAGCTGTAAGGCTGCCTTTGCTTCAGGAGCAGAGTTGTTCGCTCTGATGATTTTTATTACAGATTCGATATTTTCAAGAGCTTTTTTCAGTCCTTCAATGATGTGTTCACGAGCCTGAGCCTGTTTGAGCCTGTATTCTGTCCTTCGTCTTACGACATCGCGGCGGTAATTCAAATACAAGCCGAGCATTTGATTAATATTTAATATTACGGGGTGCTGATCGACAAGAGCAAGATTTATAACTCCGAAGGTTGCCTGAAGCTGTGTTCGTTTGTAGAGCTGTCTTGTAATAAAATCCGAATCTGCATCGCGCTGGAGTTCAATGACGATTCTGAGTCCGTCTCTGTCTGATTCATCGCGGATTTCTGAAATTCCTTCGATTTCTTTATCCTGAACGGATTTCACCATTGCTTCGAGCAGCATTGTTTTATTTACCGCGTCAGGAATTTCGGTGATGATGATGCTCTGTCGTCCGCGTTTGTTTTCTTCAACGTGAGTTTTTCCGCGAACGGTAATTTTCCCGCGTCCTGTCGAATATGCTTCGATTATTCCTGCACGTCCGGCAATTTCGCCGCCAGTCGGAAAGTCGGGACCAGGCAGATATGTCATTATGTCTTTAAGTTCAGCCTGTTCGGGTTCGATTTCGTTTTCAATCAGCCAGCATAAAACATTAACGACTTCTCTTAAATTATGCGGAGGAATATTCGTTGCCATACCTACGGCAATACCTGTTGAGCCGTTCACGAGAAGGTTCGGCATTATACACGGCAAAGTCATAGGTTCTTTCAATGACTCATCGAAATTCATCGCCCAGTCTATGGTGTCTTCGTCAATGTTCGACAGCATTAACTCGCCGAGCCAGCTTAAACGCGCTTCAGTGTAACGCATTGCAGCAGCGCTGTCCCCGTCAACAGAGCCGAAATTTCCCTGACCGTCAACAAGCGGATAACGAAGATTCCAGTTTTGGGCAAGCCTGACCATAGTGTCATAAATCGCACTGTCGCCGTGAGGGTGATATTTACCCATCGTTTCACCGACGATACGCGCAGATTTTTTATAAGCAGTGTTATGTTTCAAGCCGAGTTCGGACATCGCAAACAGTACGCGCCGCTGAACAGGTTTCAGTCCGTCGCGTGCATCGGGAAGAGCGCGTCCGACGATAACGCTCATGGCGTAGTTAAGGTAGCTTGTTTTTATTTCACCTACGAGCGGAAGATTTAATATTCTTCCATTAGTCCCGTTTAATTCTTCTTCAGGATTTTCGATGATTTTATTTTCTTCGGGCATAAAAAAATTTTTGTCTCCTCTCATTTTGCTTCTTTAAATTTTATCATTTTTTAACTTTGCTGCGGACTTCACAAACAGTCTGCTTCTTGAAATTTCTGGAGGCTTTGTTAAAATCACGTTCAAATGAATAAAATTTTTTCTTTCAATCTTCAGTTTTTCGGAGAAGAACGCACCGAGGAAGCCACGCCGCACAAACGCGAAAAAGTTCGTGAAGAAGGGCGCGTATGTATGAGCAAAGATTTAAATGCCGCGGTCGGAATCATAACGGCTCTGCTTGGACTTGCGATGGTCGGTGCAATGACTTGGAAAATTTTAACCAGACTTATTCAATTTATGATAACGTTTATCGGCGAAGGAACTATTTTACAGGACGGATGGTTCTATTACGTGTCATGGGAAGCTCTGAAAAATTATTTTTTCGCATGGCTGCCGCTCGGAGCATTGGTCGTTTTATTATCAACCTGCACAGTTATAGCTCAGGTTGGACTTGTTATTACAGGTGAACCTTTCGGACCGAAATTTGACAGACTCAACCCGATAACGGGAATGAAAAAAATTATTTCAATGCGTTCCATTGTTGAATTATTAAAGGGGTTGCTTAAAGCTTCAATATTTGCCGTGATGATTTACACTGCAATAAGAAATTATCTTCCTGTTTCATCAAAAACAATGCAGATGCCGCTCGAAATCGGAAGCCGCGAATTTTGGGATATGCTGTGGGCGTTGGCAATGCGTCTTGCACTGATGCTGCTCGTTATGGCGGTTGCGGATTATTTTTATCAGAAATGGGATTTTGAAAATTCCATTAAAATGAGCAAAAAAGAAATTAAAGACGAATATAAACAGATGGAAGGCGATCCTCAGATTAAAAGCAAAATCCGTCAAAAACAGCGTGAAATGGCAAAACAGAGAATGATGTCCGATGTTCCTAAAGCTGACGTTGTAATCACAAACCCGACTCATATTGCCGTTGCTCTTGCATATGACAGAAAAATTATGGGGGCTCCGCAGGTTCTTGCCAAGGGCGGAGACTATCTCGCAAAACGAATCAGAGAGATAGCAACAGCAAATTTAATTCCTATAATCGAAAACAAACCTTTGGCGTGGGCGTTGTATCAAAATGTTGAAATCGGCGAGGAAATTCCGGAAGATTTGTACCGGGGAGTTGCTGAGGTTCTTGCAATGGTCTATAAACTTCGCAAGGAGTAACGTGTCGTGGAGTATAATTTTGATGAAAAAATTCAAATGGAAAGCAAAAAACA